>DATBCW010000114.1:0-26578 GCA_036270255.1 Chthoniobacterales bacterium | reverse complement strand
ATTCTGTTTTCGCTGTGTATTTACAGGCGAGAACGGCTTGTCCGCCTAACGAGCCGAAGACGAGAATCGCGACGACCATTAGCCGGCGGTCTTTCACAGTTTGAACCGCGAGCACTACCAGGACGACGCCGGCGAGCAACTCCAGAAAGAGCGCGTATCGGATGTAGCCCGTGCCCAGACTCCATAAAAGTAATCCGGCTAGCGTTAGGAAACTGAGGCGCCGCAGCTGAGGATCGCGCCAGGCCACGATCCACGAGAGCAATGCCGCAATGAAGCCGAGCGACAACCGACCTGAATAGACCAACAACTCGGAGAGGCGATCCGGGCGGAAAAACATTTTCACCGGCCAGCCGAGCACTTCCCAAAAACCGAACGGGCCCCAGCGATTGTCCCAACCGCTGTTCGGCGGCCAGTAGGGCGATTTGAAAACACCGTTCAAAATCGGGAACACCGGGCTGCCCATCTCCAAGTAGAGATAAATTGTGAAGGGGAGGACGGAGAGCAGAAACGCGCCAAGACAAAGCAGAATCGTGGGACCCACCTCTCTGGCCCGAAATGGTTCACAAAAAAATCGCCACGCGCAGAGCAGCGCGATCGGCAAAGCCGTCACCACGTAAATGAGTTTGAAAGCGACGCTCAGGCCGAGAAGGAATGCGATCCGCGCCAACTGCCGGGTCCGGTTCCCGGAAACATTCTCGGCAAGACTGAGCCGCGTCGCTTCCAGGAGAAGCGGTATCGCGAGCAGATCGATCATGTAGGTGTTGATCTCGAAAAAGAGATGTTCGACGGCGAAGATCAAAAGGACGGAGGCGGCGCGCAGCCAGTCGTTCGAGAGATAGTCGCGAAGTAATCGGTCGATGATTCGCGCGGCCCAGAGGAGGCTGAAAAGATTGATCAACGTTCCCATTCGATATCCAAACGCGATTCGAGTGATGCTCATCGCCACGTCTGGCGCGGTGTTGTAAGGCGCGGGCGTCGGGAAAAAATCTCCCGGGCGATAAAGAAATCCGCGGAGACCCCGGATCCCGTGGAAAAGTCGATAGTTCAAAACATCGAATGAAACGTCGGGGAAGGGGACGCGCAGCAGAAAGCAAAACGTCAGCGGTAGAACCACGACAACTCCAAAAGCGAGCGACATGCGTTGTCGCACTTCATCCCTCGTAACCACGTAGAGCCACAAGAAGACAGCTGTAAAAACCACGGCGAGGAGCCAGGCGATGGCATTCGGACACGGGATCCAACACAAGTACTGGCGAAAGATTGTGGCGAGATAGAGAAAGAGCAGTGCGTCGCCGAATTCAAGGCGGTCGAGAAATGCGCGCCGGGAGCGCTCCATTATTGGCCGTCCTCGCCGGTTCGTTCGCGCCGGATTTGATCGCTGAGCATTTGTACCTGGTAATCGAATTCCTGGGCGCGCCTAGCGATGGAATGGAGAAGAAGACCGATCGCGATCGACATCATGCCGCCCAATCCCAGCCCGACCGCCAGAATCGCGGAAGGGAATTTGCGGACCGAGCCGATGCCAAACGCCGGCACGAGCGCGGCCAGGATCAGGAGCAGGCCTAACGACCCAAAAAAAGTGAGAGGTTTATAGTCGCGGAACAGCGTCAGGATCGTGCTAAGGATCACCATGCCATCTCGAAAGAGGCGCACCTTTGAGTGACTTTGTCCGGGCCTCGCGACCAGGTTTACGGGGATTTCCGTGATTCGATAACCTTTCATCACGGCTTTGATGGTGAGCTCGGTTTCCACTTCGAAGCCGCCGCCGAAGAGCGCGAGGTTTTTGACGAATCGCCGGTTGAAAGCGCGGTAACCGGAGAGAACGTCGGTGAGACGCACGCCGAAGACGAGCTTGAGAAGGCGTAAGACCAGGCGGTTCGCCCAGCGGTTGACGTGCTTGAATTCGCTCCGGGATTGCGCGTGAAGGCGCGAGCCGACGACCATGTCGGCATCCCCGGCGGCGATGGGTGCGATGAGTTTGTGGACAGCTGGGGCCGGATAGGTCGCGTCCCCGTCGACCATCACGTAAATGTCGGCGTCGATATGCCGGAAAATCGATTGCACGACAAACCCCTTTCCGCGCCGCGCTTCCGCCAGCACGCGCGCGCCGGCCGACTGCGCGCGTTCGACCGTCTGGTCAGTGGAATTATTGTCGAACACCCAGATGCGCGCGTCCGGCAGCTCATTGCGAAATTGGTGGACGACATCCGCGATGGTCACCTCCTCGTTGAAACACGGAATCACCACCGCGACTCGTGGAGTGCCGGAGTTACCAGGTTCGTCGGGAATCGGCATACGAGGCGGAATGATAGCCGCCGCGACCAAAACCGGAAGCGCGCATCGCGACGTTTTGCCGGCGGCGAAAGGTGGGTATGGTGACGACGTTATGGCGGAGCAAGTCTTGGCAGGAAAGGTTGGGCTGGTTTTCGGGGTCGCGAACAAGCGAAGCATCGCGTGGGCGATCGCAAAGGCGTGGGCAGCGGCCGGCGCGAAATTGATTTTCAATTACCAGGGCGAGCGGCTGAAAGAAAACGTCGAGGAACTCGTCGGCGAGTTCGGGGCGGGGACGCCGCTTTGGCCGTGTGATGTCTCGAAGGACGAAGACATCGCGGAATTTTTCGGCAAGGTTCGCGGGGAGACCAATCGCGTCGATTTGCTGCTGCACTCAGTCGCGTTCGCGCCGAAGGAAGCGCTCGAGGGCGATTTCGTCAGCACGACGCGGGAAGCGTTTCGAACGGCGCACGACATCAGCGCGTATTCGCTGGTCGCGCTCGCGCGCGAAGCGGCGCCGCTCATGACCAACGGCGGCAGCATCGTGGCGATGACCTATTACGGCGCTGAGAAGGTGGTGCCGCACTACAACGTGATGGGCGTGGCGAAAGCGAGCCTCGAAGCTTCGACTCGGTATCTCGCCTACGATCTTGGTCCGAAAAAAATCCGGGTGAACTGCATTTCGGCCGGGCCGGTGAACACGCTGGCAGCGCGCGGGATCAGTGGGTTCAGCGCGATGCTGAAACATTATCAGGAGCACGCCCCGTTGAAGCGGAGCTGCGAGCCGGCGGAGCTGGGCGCAATGGGAGTTTTTCTGGCGAGCGACGGAGCGGGCTCGATTACCGGCCAGGTAATCTACGTCGACGGCGGTTATCAAGTGATGGGAATGTGATATCTCATTCCTGCACTTGATCATGATCATGCTCCTGATCCTTTTGGAGACGGCTGGACCAGGATTAGGATCATGATCATGAGCAGGAGCATGACAGGATGCTGAAAGATTCGCTCGTCGATCTGCTGGGCGGCCGGATTGTCAGCGACGCGCCGGACGTGGTTGAAGGGCACGCGGGCGACAAATGGTTTGCGAGTCACGCGCCCGAAGTTGTCGTCTTTGCGGAATCGACGGAGCAGGTGAGCAAGCTGCTCAAGTTTGCGTCGGCGGATAAGATTCCGGTGACGGCGCGGGGCGCGGGATTTGGCTACGTCGGCGGGTGCGTGCCGGTGCGCGGCGGGATCGCGCTGTCGCTGGCCCGGATGAACCGGATCAAGGAAATCAATTTCGCGGACGCGATCGCAATCGTGGAGCCGGGGGTGATCACGGCTGAATTACAGGCGCGAGTTCGTGAGCAGAAACTTTTTTATCCGCCGGATCCTGCGAGCAAGAAGGATTGCAGCCTGGGCGGCAACGTGGCGACGAACGCCGGCGGTCCGCGCTGTTTGAAGTACGGCGTCACGCGAAATTACGTGGTCGGCCTCGAAGTCGTTCTCGCCAGTGGCGAAATTTTGCGGACGGGCGGGCGCGTCCACAAGAACAAGACCGGGTTCAACCTGATCGGACTGTTCGTTGGCTCGGAAGGAATGCTGGGCGTGGTGACCGAGATCACGCTCAAACTGCTGCCGTTGCCGCCGGCGCGCGCCACGCTGTCCGCCTCGTTCGCGAGCATGAGCGAAGCAGCCGCGACCGTGCAGAAAATTTTCGCGGCGGGATTTTTGCCGGCTGGGGTTGAGTTGGCGGACGCTTTCACCCTCGAAGCTGCGCGCCATGATTCCGACGCGGCCGATGTGCCGGAGGGAAATGCCCATCTCCTCGTCGAGCTCGATGGACAACCGGAAACCGTTCTGGTCGAGATGGAAAAATTGCGCGCACTGGTGAGCGAGTGCAAGACGGTCTCACTGCAGGTCGCGACGACGGAAGAAGATTGCGAACGCCTCTGGGCGCTCCGAAGAGCGTTCAGCAATTCGCTGCGCGCGACCGGCCTGACGAAATTGAATCAAGACATTGTAGTGCCGCGGAGCAAGCTGGTGGAACTGGTGGAATTCGCCGAAGGACTTTCAAGGCGTTCCGGATTTCCAATCGCGTGTTTCGGTCACGCCGGCGACGGCAACATGCACGTCAATATCATGGCGGACCGATACAACCGCGATCCCGAAGTGCGTGAGCGAGCGGAGCGCGCGCTCGACGAACTCTTCGCGCAGGTCCTCGCATTCGGCGGCGTGATCACCGGCGAACATGGGATCGGGCTGGCGAAAAAACGCTGGTGGCCGGAGGCAACGAGCGATGTCTCCCGAGAAATTCATCACGCGATCAAGGACGCACTCGATCCGGAAGGAATTCTGAATCCGGGGAAGTTTCTGTAGCGCGACAAACAGTTGTAGCGACGCCGCTCTGTCGGCGTAAGGACCCGTGTTGAGAGTCGACGCGGATGTACGGCGACAGAGCGCCGTAGCTACAATGACAGCTTCAGAATCGCGGACACGGCGCGGTGATCGCTGGATTGCGGCGAGGTCTCTGCGGCCCAACTCTTGATGAGGGTCGCGTTGCGAAAGAAAATGTGATCGAACGATGCGGCGGGATATCGGAGATCGGCGGGAATAGTGATCCGGGAGTTGAATGGAATGTCTTGCCAGCACCACTGAAATCCTTCAGCCCGCAGACTCGCGATGGTTTTTTCCGTGGCGAAACGCGGCTCCTCCGGCGCGGTGTTGAAATCGCCGCCAACGATCCAGCTCAGCGCGCCGAGTTTACCGTAAGCGTTGTTCATTGTTTTCATGTGAGCCAAGAGTTGCTGCATGGACTCTTCGCGAATCCGGATGTCCTCGTGGATTTCGCCGCGGTTGCTCTTTAAATGGACCGCATAAACGAGCAGAAGTTTTCCAGGCGCTAGTTGGTAAGCCGCGAAGGCGAATCCGCGGGGCGGCACGAGCGCGCCGGATGGCTTCCATAATTCTGACCAGGCGCTGAGCGGTTGAAGCCGGCTGGTTATCGCGACCTGCTGCGCTTCGTTCTGTCCTTCGCGTGGTGGGAAGGAAGAGCAGGCGTCGACTTTGAATCCGGGGAGAGCTTTCACTGCGAGCAACGCGTGCTCGAAATCGCGGACTTCCTCGAGAGCGAGGATGTCGGAATTCAGTCGGGCGAGATCCGCATGGACCGCGCGAGTCTGCCGGCTTTCTTCGGAGCGCGAGGCGTTGGGCCGCCGCCCGGGAAACCATTGCACGTTCCAGAAGGTGACGGTGATTTGATGAGCGTCGGAAGGAGCTGGAGACTGGCCGCCGGACGATGGAACAAGAAGCGTCGCCGCGAACAGTGCGCAGACAAATCTGGGAGGCATTGCGGCAGGAACTGTAGCCGCCGCCCTGCGGGCGGCGCGAGGGCGAAGTTAGAATGCAGACCGTTCTCTCGAGCTTCGCACAGCGAAGCTGCTACAGAAGAAGCTGTTAACCCGACTTGATGATTTGCCGCAATTGGTCGAGCGCCGCGGCCTCGGCTTTTTCAGAATCCTGGTAGCCCCAAACCACGAGCTCTAGCATTTGAGTGCCAACATCGCGCTTGCCGCGCTTCACGGCTTCGAGCCGGCCAGACGGCGTCCAGTTCTCTTTGTCCACCAGTCCGGGAGTGGGCGGCGTTCCGTCCCAGTAACAATAGAAAACGTGCAATGGCCGCCCGGCATTTTCGAAAACGTAAGCGCGAATCGGCAGAGGCACGCCGTTCACGTGGAGCAATTTGTTTTGGACGCCGCCTTGCTGCATCATGCCGCTCGCAGGCAGGCAGATGTCGGGTCGATGATTCTTAATGAAGAGTCCGGCGGTGCGACCCGGAAGCCATTTGAAAAAATACATGCTCCAGTTGTGACCTTCAGCCGACCACTCGCCGCCGCCGCCTTCGTTGTAACGAAGCAATGACTGCGCGGCCTCGTCGACCGGCACTTCTTTCCAATTCGTGGCCTGGGTCGGCCAGGCAACGGACCAGGGTGCGAGCTTGGCGGCCCGCGCTTCGTGGACGCCATACCAGAGTTGGGTGCCGGCTTCGGAGCACACCGTTAAGGCGAGCAAGAAAACGAGAACAAACCGCGGGATTCGGAAGGCGGTCCGCGTTTGCGGCGTTACTGGAATGTCTTGATCT
Organism: Chthoniobacterales bacterium; assembly: GCA_036270255.1. GTDB lineage: Bacteria > Verrucomicrobiota > Verrucomicrobiia > Chthoniobacterales > UBA10450 > AV80. The sequence goes on along the minus strand of DATBCW010000114.1, from coordinate 20,187 downwards.
TTGCGCCCGAGAACCATGCTCAAGCCCCACAGGCCTAACAAACAGACCGTGAGAATGGTGTATCCCGCCGGATCGTGCCAGCTCTTGATGGCCTGGAAGCCGTGTTCGGCTCCGAGATAAACGAGAAGAAATGTCCGGATGAGATTGCAGAAGAAAGCGAGCAACGCCCCGGCCAGAACGAGGATCACGCGGCGCCGAATCGAGAAGTTGTAGAATTCGCCCAGAAAAAGAGAGACCATGAAGGTGGCCTGCAACGAGCGAATGCCGGTGCAGGCTTCGTCGATGCCGACGTAGCCGGAACCGACTTCAATAACGTTTCCCATTTGCACAGCCGGAATCCCGATCGCGGTCAGAAATTCGACGTTGATGAGCGCGTCGATCCGCATCAACCCCTGGATCACGATCTGTTCGAGAGCCGTCGGCCAGGGGACCGCGACGAGAAAGAACAGAATGGGAAACGCGAAATGGCGGAGCCACTTTGCGCCGCCGGCAAGATAAACGCCCGAGACTGAAATGAGCACCGCGCAAATGGCCATCGCCCAACTGAGCAAACGCCAGTCGGGACTCGCTTCTTGAACCAAACGCACCGGGAGGAGGAGAAGCGCCGGCAGAATTATAAGAGCGATCCAGAACAGGCCGGCCCGGGGCGCGGCGGGCTCGGGCGCGTTTTGCCAGCGCCGCCAGAAAATATAGGCGGCGAGAACCGGCACGGCCCAGCCATAACCGTATTGCGGATTGATCGACCATTCGAAACGGAGCCGGGAAACAACCTCGAGCCACACCAGCGCGAACACCGCGATGGGAAACCATGCGATGGCGGTTGAAGCGCTCTCGATTTTCGGCGGAGCCGCAGTGGCGACGGCACTCATGACGGGCCGGGCTTGAGCAGGATACAAGCCGACGGGCGAGGCCGCCGCGCCGTGGCTCGCTGGTTGCTCCCCTGCAGTTTCGTCCCTGGCCTCACAGGCGCTTCGATAAATTGACTTTGGAGCGGGGCATAGAAAGCTTCATCAACTTGGAACATCCTCACAATAAAATCGAGCGCTCGATCCTGAAGATCATTCTTTGGGCGATCGGCCTGATTTTCCTCGTCTCCATCGGTGGGGTGGTCGGCTTTCGCCAGTTTAGGGCGTGGCAACAACGACGATTGGTGGCGGAGTCCTATGGGCTCATCGCCCAGGGCGATTATCGTCGGGCGAGTCTCGATGCGCGGCGTATCATGCAAATTAATCCCGAGAGCGCGGAAGGTTGCCGCATCATGGCGCGCCTTTCCGAGATCGCTGGGACGCGCGGCGCATTGGACTGGCGCCGTCGCGTGATGGAGCTGGGCAAAGCTACGCCTAACGACTTGATTCTTCTGGCGCGCGCGGCCGTGAAGTTCGACGATCGTCCGACGGCGGATGTCGCGATTGCGAAGCTGCCGGCCAGCGCGAAAGAGACGGCGGATTACCACGCGTTACTCGCAGACATTGCGTTTGCGCGACGCGACGGGGTGGAAATGGAACGCCAGCTCAGCGAAGCGGCGCGCCTGGAACCGACAAACAAGGATTACGCGATGCGCCTGGCCTCGTTGCGCCTGGGCGCAAACGATCCAAGCCTGCGCGCACAGGGAAAACAAGCCCTGCTCGAAATGCAAAACGATCCGGCCTTGCGCCGGGATGCGACGCGTTACCTAGTGGAAGACGCATTGCGGCAGAAGCTAACTCTGACGGCGCTGGAACTGGCGCGCCAACTCGACAGTTTCCCAGACAAATCCTTCTCTGATCGCCTCCTTCTTCTCACCGCGCTTGATGCCGCGAAAGACAACGGCCTCCCCGCGTTCCTCGAGGAAATGAAAACGTCCTCGGCGGAGGACCCGGAGCGCGCGGCCGCGTTGCTCACCTGGCTCAACATGCACAAGCGCGAGGCCGATGCGATCGCCTGGAGTGCGAAGCTGCCGCCGGGAGTGCTCGGGCAAAAGATGGTGCAAATCGCGCTTTCCGATTCGTACGTCGCGGCGAAAGACTGGCCGGGATTGCAGCGGCTCGTGAACTCCGGTAACTGGGGCACAGTCGATTTCCTGCGAAATGCGCTTCATGCCCGCGCCCTGCGCGAGCTTGGAAACCAACCGGAATCTGAGGCGCAGTGGAACGAAGCGCTAAAGAAAGTGACTGGCGATCCGCGGCAGGCGTTGACCCTGGCTGAGACCGTCGAGAAATGGGGCTGGCGCGCGGAAGCGATCGACTTGCTCTGGTTGCTCGCGAAGGATCCGGTGCGAGGGGACGACGCGCTCCGCACTTTATATGGCTACTTCGCCAGGAACGATGACACGGAGAATATGTATCGCGTCTTGCTGCACCAGGTGGAATTGCATCCGGACGATTCGAACATGCAGAATAATTTTGCGCAGCTGTCGCTTCTCCTGAATCTAAATGCTGCTCGCGGCCAGAAAGCTGCCCAGGACGTTTACGAGAAAGATCCCAAGAATCCGGCCTACGTTTCCACCTATGCCTTCGCGCTTCATACGGCCGGTGATTCGAAGAAAGCGCTCAAAATTTTCGAAACCCTGACGCCGGAGCAACTGCACAAGCCGGAGATCGCGGCCTACTATGGCGTGATTCTCGCCGCGGCCGGTGATCAGACCCGCGCCGCTGAATTCCTCGATATCGGCGAGAAAGCGACCCTCTTGCCGCAGGAAAAAGCGCTCATCGAAAAAGCGCGCCGCTCCCTGGCGCAACGCTGAATTCTGGGCCAAATTACGCGCGAAGCGGTCCTTCGGGCCGATTCCTAATTTAGACAAGTTTCAATCCGGCTGCGGTCCGGCATGCTATGAAACCAGGAAAATTTACCCACACCATCGCTGTCTTGCTTTCATCCATTACAGCGTTCTTCACCCACTCCGCGCCGGCCGCGGTCCCGGCGTCGAAAGTGAAGCTGAGCAAGAAATCGAATTCGTCGAAGAAGGAAGGCCTCCTTAAGGTGGACCCCATTTCTTACACGCCGATGGCCAGCACCGATCCGCCGTTGAACAAGCCGGGCGAAAAATTCCCGTGGAAAAAAGAGATCGTGACCACGGTTTTCTGGATCGGTGAAAAACCAACCGCGAACAATCCGGTCCCGAATCGCTCCAGCTCGTGGGACGCAAACTGGACGAAGAACTACGGCGGGTTCGACGACCCGGAGAAATCGCACCGGCACGATTTTATTCCGGCGAAGTTTACACCGCGCCAAAACCCATTCTACTGCGCGCTGCCTTACAACGATAAAGCGCGCGACGGTCACCGGCCCGAAGCACCGCGTGTAGTGCCGTGGTTCAACGAGGCCTATCAAGGTCCCGGCGTTTCCACGTGCAAAGATCGTTGGATTGCGATCCGAAAAGGGAACAAGGTCGCCTATGCCCAATGGGAAGATGCCGGCCCGTTCCGGACCGACCACTGGCAGTACGTCTTCGGCAACGAACGTCCGAAACCAAACCTGAACAAAGGCGCCGGCCTCGACGTTTCCCCCGCGGTGCGCGATTACCTCGGCATCGACGAGACCGATGTGACCGACTGGAAGTTCGTGGACTTCAGCGAAGTTCCGCACGGCCCCTGGTCGAAGCTCGGCGACAACAACACTTTTGTGATCAACGCCCGGAAAGGCCAGACTACCCTCGTCGAAGGCCCCAAGCCCACGCCCGGTGGCGTAATGGTCCGGCCCTGACGAAAGACGTGACTGTCGCCGTTCCCTCCTCAAACCGACCGTGATAGGCGAAAAATGTTCGCCTTTAATTACGAACATTCGTCTAATTCTCGCTAGGCCCATGAGCGCGTCACCGGTTCTATTCTCGGCACTGATCGGACTCGTCCCATTCAATGCAAAGAAAGGACACGGCTCATTTGTGACATTCAGTTTGACCAGCACTCCTGAATCGCCGGTCGAGGAGTTCTATTTCTGGGTCTATCTCTGCAATTGGTGGATTCGCACCTTAGAGAGCGAGCTGGCACATTGCGAGTCGACAAATGAGGAGATTGTATCTGCCGTATCCGCGCTGAACGGCCGGAAGCTGAACGAGATCACTCTCCATCACAACGTCACTCCAGATGGTCTTTTTCATGGCGCGTCGCTGGCGTTCGGCGACGACCTCACTATGAAGCTTTGCCAGTATGAGGACAGTTCGCCAGGCGATGCGATCTTTATGACTCGGAACGCAGCCAAGGATTGGGTTTCCTACTACGCAGATGGCTCGATCAACACTGAAGGATAGGCCTAACCAAGCAGTGGAGCGAACGGCCACCCGCCGCGCGTTCAAGTCTTTTGTAGTGAGTGCGCTTTCAGTGCGAGCGGAGCGCGGTCTCCGTGGCCGTCGCTCACTTTGTTCTCGTTAGATGCTGTCGCACTATATGACCATCGTTAAGATCATTTTAGATTTTATTGGCGCAATTGCATGGCCCTGCGCGATCCTCACGATCGCCCTATTGTACCGCAAGCCGATCTACGATCTTCTTGGCCACATCGGCTATCGCTGGCCGCGCGGCCACACAAGCCGTCGAAATTTCGCTCGGTAATTTCAAGGTAGGTTTCAAGGAGGCCGTGACAGCAACTAATCCCAAGGATATCCAAGACGCGATTGCCGCTGCTGCCGAAGTAGCCAAGTCATTAATACCCTTTGGTGTGCGGGTTCCTAGAAAGCCCGGGTTTGTATTTAGTCCACACGATCCCAACGGAGGGTATGTTGATGTTCGTGGATTTCCGCCAGGGACGGAGGTCAAAGATCCCTACACTAACAAAGTATTCTTAGTCCCTTAACCGCTATAACCAAACATCTAACCAGTCGATGCAGCTAATGCCTAGCCGCTGTTCGCTCCACACTCCCGTGATCAGGAACTCTCAACTCCGATTTCTACTCGCCCTCGGTACGCGTAGCTGATCTTGTTCTCGTTAGGCGTATGGCATGGTCGCTCAACGGATGTGGCACCACCTTCTACGGTAAGCGCGAGTTTCGCGCGGATGGCACTTACATTACTACCGAGTGGGTCACCGCGTTTTATCTGCCGCTGATTCCGCTTCGGAGTTTCCGCGTGCGGCACCAGGGCCCGGGAGAGGGCAAGGTACCTATTGGTTTCGGGTCCGCCGAGCGCTATCTTGTATTCCGGAAAACAGCGCCGAACTGGAGGCAAGTCATCTCAGTTTATGCGCTGGTCATCCTCTATGTGGCGTGGCTATGCCTCGTGCTTCAGATCGGCACGCAGCTTTATCCGGATGGACTACAAGGGCAGAATTTGGGTTTCGCTGGTCTCGCCCTCGCTGTGCTTGGTCCGCTTGCGATGCCTCTAATTTTGCGTCGCCGTGCCCGAAAGCGAGGGTCTCAGCACAGCGACTTCCAAGCACAGCCCGAGCCTCACCGACGATCGCGACCATTGCCGCTACTTCCTCCGACCTTTGTTTTTTCCTGTCCACATTGCGGGCAGCCAGATATCCGTCGCCCGAGATCAAAGCGGCCTTGCTGGCGGGTGTCCGCAGTGTCAAAGATCCGTCACCGTGCCAGCTCCGAACGGCTAACCATGTGATGGAGCGAACGGCGGACTGTCCTGATGCAAGGCAGAATTACAATTTAAGAATTATGAAACAACCGACATGCGGCTTCGCTCATTTTGTTCTCGTTAAGCCGTTCGACGCACGCTCCTAAACGATGATTAAAGCTACCTCGGGCAAGCTTCACTGGAACTACTTCCTTGCACTGGAACGCGATTTGGAAGGGCTGTCGCGATATTTCGAGTTCGCAAAGCCCAACTTCAATGTGTATTCCATCGAGTTGGCTCATCTTCTCTTCGCCGCTGCTTCCGAAGTCGACGTGGTGGCAAAACTGCTTTGCCGCATTCTCGCGCCTGCCAAGCGACTGCGAAACATCAACGATTATCGAGCGATCCTCAGGCCAAGCTTGCCAGACCTTAACACCACCGAAGTCGTCGTTCCTCGATACGGGCTAACGCTAATTCCGTGGGATAACTGGTCCGGCAAGTCGAATCCTGTTTGGTGGACCAGCTACAATCAAGTTAAGCATCAGCGCGATACCTATTTCCAGGAGGCAACGCTCCATAACGCGCTGAACTCATTAGCGGCGCTGCTTATTTTCACATACACTCTATACAGCTACACGCTTAGTCCAACGGCCGGTCAGCGCCTCGCGCCGAAGGATACTACGTATGCGCTGGAGCCTCAGTCTACTTTGCTTCGCCTTAGCGCGGATTACTATTACGAGGCGATAATCGATGGATGACCGGCGTTTAGCAGGCTCGCCTAGGCTCAGCCTTGTAGTGCCACGGTTGCTAGATGTGAAGGAATCTTGCGTGGGTGTTTCGTAGCCTTTTTCCTCGTCGGGTTGTCGAACCGTTTGGCAATCAATCACGAAGGTGTTAAAATCCCGCCATGAAACCCCGGATCAGACAGTTACTCAGCGCAACGCCATTTCATTCATTCGTAATTCGGATGGCAGATGGAAAAGAATACCGGATCGAACATCCGGATTTTGTGCTGGCGGCATCAAGCGAGATCCCGCAGATCACAATTGAAGAGCAGGATGGTACTCAGCATTATCTTTCGGCATTGCTGGTGACGAGCGTAGAGAGAATCGGGCCGGTTTCGAGCGCGGCGTAGGGATTAAACGTCAGCGAAGTCGATGCGGGATGCGCTGTGAGGCGCACGCTGCAACGCGCAAACGGTTAAAACAATTCCGGATGATCGTCGGCGACAGGTTGGGGGGCGATGATGGAGCGGATCTTAGCGAGAAGATCGTTGAAGTCGTAGGGTTTTTGGATCGTGTCGATTACGCCGGCTTTCAACATTTCGGAACGAATCGCCGGTTCTAAGTAGCCGCTAGCGACAATGGCGCGGACGCCGGGCCGGCTTTCTTTCATTTTCAGGAAGGCTTCGCGGCCGCCGAGGCGCGGCAGACCAAGGTCGCAAACGACGAGTCCGATCTCGTCGCTGTGGGTTTCGAAAAGAGCGACGGCTTCGACGCCGTCTTTCGCCGGAAGAACGCGGAACCCTTCGCTCTCCAAAATGGAGACGCCGAGTTCGCGCAGCATGTCTTCGTCTTCAACGAGCAAGATGGTTTGCGGAATGTCCTGCCGCGGCGCGCCGGTCCGATCGGGACCGAGTTGCTCGGCGGCGACGTGTTTGACCGGGAGATAAACGATGAAGCTCGTGCCGGCGCCAGGCTCGCTCTCGACCTGGACGAAACCGCGATGGTTGTTGACGACGCCGTAAACGACGGAAAGGCCGAGGCCGGTGCCTTTGCCACGCTCTTTCGTACTGAAGAACGGCTCGAAAATGTGAGACTTCACCTGGCGCGTCATGCCGATGCCGGTGTCGCGCACGCGGATGCAGGCGTAATTTTCGGCAGTCACGCCGGTGAACATTTCAGTGAGATCGGCGCCGGGGGTAATGGAAGTGGCGAGAGTAAGGATGCCGCCGTCAGGCATGGCGTCGCGCGCATTCACGCAGAGGTTCAACAAGACCTGGTGGACCTGACTTTTGTCCGCCGTAACGAACGAAAGTTCGGGCGCCAGCTCCAGATTGAAGCTGATCGTTTTGGGAAATGTCGCCTGCAACATGCGTTCGAGATCGCGCACGAGTGCGTTCAGATCGACGGAGGAAAAACGCGCCTCAGTCTGGCGCGCGGACGTGAGTAGTTGCTGAACGAGCGCCGCGCCGCGATCGACCGCTTCCTTGATGACCTTGATCGCGCCCGGGAATTCGTTCGGCTTCGCGTGTGAGCTCTCGAGCTTGTTGGTGTAGCCGAGAATGATCGCAAGGATGTTGTTGAAATCGTGCGCGATCCCGCCGGCAAGGGTGCCTAGGCCTTCCATCTTCTGCGCCTGGACAAGTTGCTCCTCGAGGCGCTTTCGTTTCGTGTCGTTGAAGAGGTAAACGTGCAGGTCGACCAGTTCGCCGGCCGTGAAATTTCCGATCAATCGGGCGACGACATAAACGGGGCTGCCGTTCCGCTGCGTCATTTCCAATTCGTGCCGGTCGACGATTCCGTGCTGGCGCACCGTCTCCAGCAAATCGACCCCGTCCTGCCGGCTCCGGAGCAGCGAAAGAACGTTCGCGGACCGCGCTTCTTCGGCTGATTCGAATCCAAACATGCTGACGGCCGCGGGATTGCAGCCGATAATCTGGCCGTCCGTCCGCATGACGAGGATGCCGGTGAAACTGTCCGTGACAAAACGGAGCGCGCGTTTCTCGATCTCGTTCGGTTCGGAAGAATGGTCCATCACGGGGCGTGCGCGGAAGGCGTGGCAGTCGGGCGCGCGTTGTTACGCGTCCGTAAATCGTCGAGGCCGCCGGCAACGAAAACGTAGTAAAAGGCGAGGACCGCGCCGATGATCACGGCGAAAAGGAAAATGAAACTGGCCAGCCGAAAACCGCGGAAGGGCGATCCGGCCAGTTTGCGAGCCTCTCGGCTTTGCGCGAGCTCGAGCTCGAGGAGACGCAAAACCCGGTCAGGGTCGTTCGGTTCGGGCTTGCCGTCGCTGCGGGGATTCATCGAGAAAGAATCTTAACCATTCTATGGAAAGACAAATGGATTCTGAGCAACCGAGGTCAGACACGCGAAAACTCATCGCGTTCACTTTGCCGATGGCGGTTTTCGTCACCTTGCTGGGAATGACCAGCGCCGGCAATCGGCCCGAGACGGTTTCATGGTTCTCGTACCCAGCCTATTGGACTTACCCGGCGCAGACCGCGATTTGCGGCGCCCTCGTTATTTTCTTCTGGCGGCACTACGAATTTAAAATGCCGCGGCAGGTTTGGTTAGCGATTGTGATCGGACTCGTTGTGTTTGCGATCTGGATCGCGCCACAGCAATTTTTCGGGTTCGCGCCACGCACAATTGGATTCGACCCTGAGCTGTTCGGCAAAGCGACCCCGACGTATTGGGCGACCGTGGGTATCCGCTTTCTGCGGCTCGTGGTGGTCGTGCCGCTGGTGGAGGAGATTTTCTGGCGCGGATTTCTCCTGCGCTACCTAATCGACCAAAGGTTCACAACGGTCGCGGTGGGAACATTCTCGTGGCTCTCGTTTGTCGTTGTCGCGGGACTTTTCGGTTTCGCTCATTCCCGCGCCGATTGGGTGGCGGCCCTGATCTGCGGTGCGCTTTACAATCTGGTAGCTTACCGCACGCGGAGCCTTGCCTCCTGCGTAGTTGCCCACGCCTTGACGAACCTGCTCCTCGGTCTCTGGATCATGCAGACCCGCCAATGGGGATTTTGGTAGAGCGAAGGCACCGCTCCTGCTTCCCAGGAGGGGCTCCATGCACGCCACCTTTTTCCAAAAAGTCATCATCTGCGCCATAGCCGGTTTCCTGGCCGCGGCGCTTTTGGAGTGGGGAAAAATGTTCGTGACGGGCGCCGACGATGCCTTGAACAAGGGTTATAAGCACACTGCGCCTGGCGTGAGTCTTAAATCCAAGCCGTAGTTGCGGCGTTTAAGTCTTCCTGCTCCTAATCTTGATCTTGCTCATGATCCTGTGAGCAACCGTCGTTTTCAGAACGTGATTACGATCAAGATCAGGAGCAGGAGCATGATTGCTAACCCTGGGTCCGCGCTTAATTTAAAAGGTGAAAATCGGGTTCGCGCAGATCAATCCGACGGTCGGGGACCTGAACGGAAACTTCGAGAAAATCATCGCCGCCTACGAGCGTTTAGCGAATGCCGGCGCGGAATTGGTTTTGACCCCGGAATTGGCGATCACCGGGTATCCGCCCCAGGATCTCGTCTTCAAATCACGATTCGTCCCGCAAAATCTGGAGATCCTGGATAAACTCCAGACGCGTCTCGGGAAAGCAGCGTTGCTGGTTGGTTACGTCGAACGGAACCAAGATAAAGGGAAGCCATTTCATAACGCAGCCGCGCTCCTTCAGCCCGGCGCGGCGATCCAGAAGACTTTCAAATCGCTCCTGCCGACCTACGACGTTTTCGACGAAGACCGTTACTTCGAACCGGGCTGCAATTCCGCGCCGCTGATTTTCGGAGAGAAGAAGATCGGCGTAACGATCTGCGAGGATATCTGGACGGAACATTATTTGCCGCGGCCGTTCTACGATGTCGAACCGGTGCGCGCGCTGGTGGAGCAGGGGGCGGAGATAATTTTAAATCTGAGTGCATCCCCGTTCAGCCTGAAGAAAACGGCGGTGCGCCACGAAATGGTGTCGGCGCTCGCTCAAGCGCATCGGCGCCCGATCTTTTACTGCAACGCGGTGGGCGGAAACGACCAGCTGATCTTCGATGGCCACTCGATTGCGGTAAACGCCGCGGGCGACTTGATCGCGCAATTGCCCGGTTTTCAGACCGCGGAGCACATCGTCGACACAGACTCGACGCAAACGATTGAATTTACGGAGCCGGAGCGAAGCGCCGATCTGTTCGCTGCCTTGTCGTTAGGCGTGCGTGATTATCTGGCGAAATGCGGATTCAAATCAGCCGTGCTCGGATTGAGCGGCGGGATCGATTCCGCGGTTGTTGCTGCGATCGCGGTCGAGGCGCTCGGCGCCGGGAACGTCGTCGGCGTTTCAATGCCCAGCCCGTACTCGTCGCGGGGAAGTATCGATGACGCCCTCGCGCTCGCGAAAAGTCTCGGGATCAAATGCTTCGAGATCCCGATTGGAAACGCCTTCATCGCTTTCAAGGCGCAGTTCACGGAAATTTTTGCCGGCCTCAAGGAAGACACGACGGAAGAGAACATGCAGGCGCGCCTACGTGGCATGATCCTGATGTCGCTCTCAAACAAGTTTGGCCACATCGTGCTCAGCACAGGCAACAAGAGCGAGCTCGCCGTCGGCTACTGCACCATCTACGGCGACATGGCAGGCGGGCTGGCCGTGATCAGCGATGTGCCCAAGACGATGGTTTACGAGCTCGCGCGCTGGATGAATCGCGATCGCGAGGTTGTCCCGCGATCCACCATCGAAAAACCGCCGAGCGCCGAATTGAAACCCGGCCAGAAAGATCAGGACACGCTGCCGCCCTACGATGTCCTCGACGAAATTCTGCGGCTCTATGTCGAAGAGAACCTGAGCGCGCGCGACATCATCGCACACGGGTTCGAGGAAAAAACGGTGCGCTGGGTGCAACGGCGCGTCGACGTCAACGAATATAAACGCGAACAAGCCGCGCCCGGTCTCAAAGTGACGAGCCGCGCTTTCGGGGTCGGCCGCCGAATGCCGATCGCGCAACGTTACATTGATTGACGCGAAGAAAAAATGCACCGCGTTGGAATCGAACCAACAACCCAGTGATTAAGAGTCACTTGCTCTGCCAATTGAGCTAGCGGTGCGTTTTGCGGCGGGAAGAGCGCTAGTTTGCCGCAGATTTTTCTGGAAGCAACCGCTGGGTTTTTCCCTTTTCCGCCGCGCGGCGCGATTCGCCGCGCGATTCGATATCGATCTCAGGGAACCTGGGCCCAGGGGTAAGATAAAGATCGACTCCCGGTTTTAGAGTTCTATGATAAGCGCGCAGAAATAAGGCGCTTACAATGCGCGTCATTCGTCCCTAATTATGGCAGCTCCTCCGCGTGCGCTGAGGATTCTTGTTGCCGATGACCACGATATCGTGCGTCGTGGCACTCGCGCTGTTCTCGAATCTCACCCCGGCTGGCAGGTTTGCGGCCTGGCGGCGAACGGGCGCGAAGCGGTCGCTCGCGCGATCGAGCTCAAGCCGGACATCGTCGTTATCGACATGACGATGCCGGAACTGAATGGCGTCGATGCTGCGATCCAGATTAAGCGGCAACTTCCCGACACCGAAATTCTCATGTTCAGCGGGCATGAAAGCGAGGACTTGATTCGGCGAGCTTTCGAAGCCGGAGTCAAAAGTTTCATTTTTAAAAGCGAGGCGCACAATTCTCTCGTCGATGCCGTCGACGCGCTCAGTCAGCACAAGCCGTTTTTCACCGCAAAAGTTTCCGAGATTCTTTTCTCCAACATCGTCAATCGCACCGACGACGGCCCGCGTGACGAGACGGACCCCGGCCAGACTTTGAGCGCGCGTGAACGCGAAATCGTTCAGCTCATTGCGGGTGGAAAAAGCAACAAGGAAGTTGCGGAAGCCTTCGAGATCAGCGTCCGCACGGTCGAGACTCACCGTGCCAGCATTCTGCGCAAACTGAATCTCGACTCAGTCGCGGGCCTGGTGCGTTACGCTATTCGTAACCATCTCATCGAGCCGTAGCCGCAACGTCAGAGCGTCTTCAAATACTCCATCAACTCGTGTTTCTGTTCGGCGGTCAGCTTCGTCCCGTAATCGTGGCCTGAGTTCGAATTTCCATCCGTGGTCGTGTCGAAAACGTAAACACCGCCATCGGTGTAGCCCATTTGACCCGCATCGTATTCCTGGGAACCGCGGTGGAAAGTTTTCGCTCGTTGCGCGGGCGCGGTCAGCAATTCCTGCATGGTGCGCACGGAACCGTTGTGCAAATAAGGCGAGCGCGCCCAAACGCCATTCAGTGTGGCAGCCCAATATTTTCCCGTGCTCCGAACTCCGAATTCTTTCGGGGCCTCGTAACCAACCGCCTCCAATTCCGCCAGAAACTTGTTGAAACCTTCCGCCTGTTTTTCCGTGAACAACTCCGCTCGATGCGGATCGGTCCCGACTTCCGCTATGGAATACAAACGCTTATCGCTCTCCGGCCCGCCATGGCAAGACGCACACTTCGATTCCAAATGGGCTTCGCCGCGTTTCGCCGCCGCTTTGTCGATCGCGAACGGATATTTCGGAGGCCGGATACTCTCGGAAAGATCGGTCTGCCGTTTCACCATCGCGAAATCCAGGTCGCCGCGTTTTCCGTGCAACGGCGCGCCGAGCCCGAGTGAGGCCAGCAGGTTCCTCGAGATCGGAGACTTGGTGTTGCCGTCCCAATGCACCCACGTCCGCTTATCCACGTCCCAAACCAAACCGAACTTCGTCGGCGCGTAAGGCTGAGGTTTGTTCAGGAGACTGGCGGCTAGAATTCCAAACGCATCGTTTCTTCCAGGGCCGGAAGCTGGCGGAGCTTTTTCCGGCGGCTGATCCGGAACGTGAAGGGCCGCGCGAATGTTGTGGAAAAGCTTCAGCATCGAATGGGCGCGCTGGGCAAGATCTGCCGCGTCGGTGGCCAGCTCGAGTTCGGCTGGCGCGATCTCCTCCAGATCACCCGGCGCAACGTCCTTGCCTCCGAACGGATCTGCGGCCATCGCTTCGGTAATTTTCGCCTGCTGCGCTTCCCACGCGGCGTCGAGCGCCGGGTTTGAAAAGTACGCATCGAGAAACAACTTCATGTTTGCCGGCTCGGACGTCTTGAAGGTCGCGATCAAGACCGAGCCGAAATAGGCTTCCACGTTGAAATGACTCGTCCCTCCAAGGATTCGGAGCGGTTCCTTGGTCGCGCTGGAATGGATTTGCGCGACATGACAGGACGCGCAGTTGATCCCGACCGCGGACAATCCACCGAGATGTTTGACCTCAGTTTTACGGCTGAAACCGATCGGCCAGCCAAACGCCGGATCAGGAATCAAACCGAGATAGGCGAGGTCCGACGCCGGAAAAAGATCGGGATAAATTTTAATGAACGCGCGCAGGACGCGTTCCGGCACAACCTCGGTGCTCATCGAACCATGGAGGAAAAATTCGAGATCGTCCGCGGACCATTTCGGAACCTGAGCCAGATCGATTTTCGCTTTTGCCGGTTGATCGGCTGCAATCGAAAACGCAACCGTGGCGGCCAGCGCGATCGCTGAGAGGATCGTCTTCATCGCGGGGCATCGTAGAAAATTGCCTTCGCCGATGTAAAGCAGTACAACCGAATCCACGTCGCATGGCCCAATACGAACCAACTTCGCGGCGGCCAATCGGTGAAAGCTTTCGGTCCACCGCGCGCTTCGCGACCGCGTTCTGCGTCAAACACAGGATTCATCCCGACGCGATCTCCTATGCTTCGATCGTCGCTACGGCGATCGCTGCCGTTTGTTTTTGGAAATCAGGTTTTCAGCCCTGGCTCCTTTTTGTCGCGCCGCTTTTCTGTTATTTGCGCCTCTGGTTCAACATGCTCGACGGGATGGTCGCGATCGCGTCCGGCAAAGCGAGCTGGCGCGGTGAGATTTTGAACGACCTGCCGGACCGCGTCTCCGACGTGTTAATCTTCGCCGGCGCCGCTCACAGCGGCTGGATGAATCCATTTCTCGGATATTGGGCGGCAATCTTCGCGCTGCTCACCGCCTACGTCGGAATGTTTGGGCAAGCGGTCGGCGTTCAACGCGAATTCACCGGCGTCATGTCCAAGCCGTGGCGGATGGTTGCGCTTCACCTCGGGGCGTGGATAACGCTCGGCTATTTCTGGTGGAATAACGGCGTCGTTTTCCTGGGCGATTTCATGATTCTCGACTGGGCGTGCCTAATCATCATTGCCGGCTGCGTGCAAACCATGGCGGTCCGGCTAAAACGAATCACGGCCGCCTTGCGCGCCAAGTCGGCCGTTCAATAAATGTCTCCCCAGCACGCGCTCCACGATCCGATTTTTCTCGCCTATGTGCGGATCATCTTCGTCTCCCTCCTCGTGGGAGGAATCGCGCTTAGCGTTTTGCATTGGGTTTTCAAGAAAGATCTCGGCTCGATCTGGAGCACTTATCGCTCGTGGTTGATCATGGCCCCGGTCGGGATGGTCGCGGTTTTCCTGGGACGCGTTCCCACGATCGTCGGCGCGACCCTTCTCGCGGTCTTCGGTTTCAAGGAATTTGCGCGCGCGTCCGGCTTGTATCGTGACTGGTGGATGACCGGCGCCGTGTACGCCGGGATCGGGACCGTCGGCGCTGCTTCGCTGATGTCGCAGCCTCAAGGATTGGAACCCGGCCCGGGCTGGTACGGTTTGTTTGTCGCGGTCCCGGTCTTCGCCATCGCCTTGATTTTGCTCGTGCCGATCCTGCGCAATCGCTCCCGGGGCGAATTGCAACGAATGTCGTTAGGCATCGTCGGCTTCGTTTACATCGGCTGGATGTTTGGCCATCTAGGGTTTCTCGCCAATGCCGCGAACGCCTATGGCTACGTCATCTACGTCGTGTTCGCGACGGAGCTAAACGATATCGCCGCATTTACTTTTGGCCGGCTCTTCGGTCATCATCCATTGCGGAGCGAAATTAGCCCAAAGAAAACGTGGGAAGGCGCACTCGGCGCGCTGGTGGTCTCGATGATTCTGCCGTGGCTCCTGCGCTTTTCGTTTCCAGACTTCGGCCCGTGGCAATTGATTCTGACCGGTCTCATCGTTGGCATCGGCGGCCAGCTCGGCGATCTTTCGATCAGCGTGATCAAACGCGACATCGGAACGAAAGACATGGGCGCGCTCATTCCCGGCCACGGCGGCATTCTCGATCGGATCGACAGCTTGATTTACGTCGCGCCGCTCTTCCTCCACATGGCGAATTATTATTCCAAGCTGCGATGAAACGCTGGCAATACGAGCCCGCTGCCGATCTCGATCAATCGCTCACCGAGCGGCTCCGCAATTTTCCCCGTCAACCGGACATGCTTGTTTACGGGCTGCGTTCGCTCGTCGCGCTAATCATTCGCGGATTGCTCCGCACTTATTGCCGTTTCGAAATCGTCGGCGAAGAACATCTGCGCAATAATCGCTCTTTCGTTCTGGTGGCGAATCATTCCAGTCATCTCGACGCCGTTTGTCTGCTCGCCGGATTACCGCTTCGCCGATTGCATCGCGCCTTTCCCGCCGCCGCGGCCGATTACTTTTTCAAGAGCGTGCCGCGCACCTGGATCGCCACCATCATCGTGAACGCGCTTCCTTTCGCTCGTCAGGCGCAGGTCCGCCAGAGCCTGGCGATCTGTCGTGAGCTTTTGGCGAATGCCGGCAACGTCCTCATTATTTTTCCCGAAGGCACGCGCTCGAAGACCGGCGAGATCCAGGATTTCAAGCCGGGGATTGGTGCGCTCGTGGCCGGGCGCGACGTTCCGGTTCTGCCTTGTTATCTCGATGGCGCTTTCCGCGCCTGGCCGAAAGGGAAAAGAATCCCGCGCCCGCACAAGGTGCGGTTGATCATTGGCGCGCCGCGTAACTACGCCGCGATACCTTCCGACAAGACGGGAGGCGCCGTCGTGGCGAGCGAGCTGCGAGCGGCCGTCCAGGAATTGGCGCAACAACATGCCGGCCGCTGAGCACACGATGTCGAGCTGGGACGGCGCCCAGCTTTTTTACCGCGCCTGGATTCCGGAGGCGCCGACGCAAAAAGCGCTGCTGCTTTTCCATCGCGGTCACGAACATTCAGGCCGCTGGTCGGAATTCGTCGAAATGCTGGCGCTGGATGATGTCGCGATTTTTGCCTGGGACGCGCGCGGGCACGGACGTTCGGCTGGCGAGCGCGGTGCGGCCGACAACTTCGGGACATTGGTGAAAGATGTCGACGCCTTCGTCCGCCACGTTCGCGATGACTGCGGCTTCTCTGTCGAAAACATGATCGTGCTCGCGCACAGCGTCGGCGCGGTCGTTGTCTCGGCTTGGGTGCATGATTACGCCCCGCCGATTCGCGCAATGATTCTGGCCACGCCGGCTTTTCGCGTCCGCCTCTACGTTCCGCTCGCCATTCCGTCGCTCCGCCTGAAACAAAAATTCATCGGGCCAGGTCAGGTGAAAAGTTACGTGAAGGCGAAGATGCTCACGCACGACGCGGAGCAAGCCGCGCAATACGATGCCGATCCGCTCATCTTTCGCCAAATCGCGGTCAACGTCCTGATCGCATTGCACGATGCCGGCACGCGGTTGTTGGCGGACGCCGGCGCGATTCAGGTCCCAACTCTCATGCTAACGGCCGGACGCGATTGGGTCGTCAGCGTCAAAGCGCAGCGCGAATTCTTCAACGGTCTTTCATCGCCGATAAAACGAATGCACCTTTTTCCGGCGGCGTACCACGCGCTTTTCCACGAGCGAGAGCGCGCGCAGGTTGCGGATCGCGTGTGCGATTTTGTTCGCGAACGCTTTGCCGCGCCCGCGACGAAATCGTCGCTCGTCGACGCGGACAAGCACGGCCACACCTGGGAGGAATTCGAGCGGTTGAAACTGCGGGGCGGTCCGCACTTCGCGTTGGTGCGCGGCGGAATGAAGACTGGCGGCCGCCTGAGCAAAGGGATCGATCTCGGCTGGCAGACCGGTTTCGATTCCGGTTTGACGCTTGATTACGTTTACGAAAATAAAGCGCGCGGCACCACCCCGCTTGGTCGGCTGATCGATCGCAATTATCTGAACAGCCCCGGATGGCGCGGCATTCGTCAGCGAAAGGAAAACCTCGAAACTCTTTTGCATCGCGTGATCGAACGCGCTCACGCTGAAGGTCTGCCCGTGCGGATTCTCGACGTCGCCGCCGGCGGCGGGCGTTATCTTTTGGAGACGATGCGCAGTCTTCCGACGATTCCGATGACCGCGCTGCTGCGTGATTACAAGCAGGAGAACGTCGACGCTGCCGCGCGGCTCGCTACGAAGTTTGGCCTAACGAATGTTACGACGGAGATCGGCAACGCTTTCGATCGCGGATCAATCGCTGCGCTCAATCCGCGGCCGACCATCGCGATCGTATCCGGTCTGTTCGAATTGTTCCCGGAAAACCCCGGCGTGCTCGAATCATTGCGCGGACTAGCGGAAGCAATTGAGCCGGGCGGTTATCTCATCTACACGAACCAACCGTGGCATCCGCAGATGGAATTCATCGCGCGCGTCCTGCGGAATCGGGAAGGCAAGCCCTGGATCATGCGCCGGCGAACCACGGCGGAAATGGACGAGCTTGTCAGCGTCGCCGGGTTCGAGAAAAAGGAGATGGAAGTAGACGAGTGGGGGATGTTCACCGTCTCCGTCGCGCGGCGCGGCAGTCGGAATGGCGCTAATGGAGCGAGTTGAAACTATCGCGCGGTCCCGCACGCGCGGGACTCGCTCCACCCAGCTTGCGGCATCCGTCGGGCTCTCGTTGCTGTTCCTGATCCTCTATCCGTTGTGCAACTGGCTGGCCGCGCAACGGCCTTACGTTCCGACCCTGTTCTTCAGATGGGAACGCGCGATTCCATTCGTGCCGCTGATGATCGCGCCCTACATGTCGATCGATCTGCTGTTCGTCGCCGCGCCCTTCCTTTGTCGCGACAATCAGGAGCTCGCCGCCTTGTCGAAGCGGATCGTGACGGCGTTGTTGGTCGCCGCCGCTTGCTTTCTTCTGTTCCCATTTCGTTTCGCTTTCGAGCGGCCACCGTTGTCCGGATGGCTCGGCGATTTTTTCGCCTGGTTTTGCGGTTTAGATCGCCCCTTCAACTTGCTTCCCTCGCTTCACATCGCGTTCTGCACCATCCTCGGGGAGTTTTACGCCCGGCGAAGCCGCGGGCTCTTGCGCTACGCTCTCGTCGTTTGGTTCGTTCTCATCGCATTTTCCGCAGTCCTGACTTTTCAGCACCACGTTATGGACGTCGTCGGTGGCTTCGCGCTCGGCGCTTACTGTCTCTATTTTTTTCCCGAAACGAATTCGCCTCTGCCGACCGTCGGAAACCACCGCGTCGGCGTTTATTATTCGATTGGCGCTCTCATCGTCGGATTACTGGTGATTCTTTTTTGGCCGTGGGGAGCTTTCCTACTCTGGCCGTTCATCTCGTTAGGCATCGCGGCGGCCGCGTACTTCGGCGCTGGTCCGGCCGTTTTCCGAAAACGCGGCGGTCGCCTGCCGTGGACGACGTGGTGGGCGCTGGGACCCGTTCTGTTTGGTCATTAAATTTCGCGACTGTATTACCGCCGGCACGGGCGTCCCTGGGATCAATTGACGCCGCGCGTTTGGATCGGTGGCGTCCCCAGCCGGCACGAAGCGATTTCGTGTGTTCGCGAAGGGGTAACCGCCGTCCTCGATCTTACCGCTGAATTTTCGGAGCCATCTCCGTTTCGCGCTCTCACCTACAAGAACATTCCGATTCTCGATCTAACGGCACCCACGACAGCGCAACTGGAGGAAATGATTTCTTTTATCGAACGCGAATCCGCCGCTGGGATCGTTTACGTTCATTGCAAGATCGGCTACTCCCGCACCGCAGCGGTGGCCGCCGCCTATTTGCTTCGCTCGGGCGCCGTCGCGTCAATTTCGGAAGCGATCGATTACATCCGGCGCGTTCGTCCCCTCGTCGTCATTCGGCCTGAAGTCCTTGCGGCCTTGCGTGGATTCGCGGCAAACGATTTCTCCTCGCGTCCAGTCACTCGCTCCCTCAATAATGAACGCTGCCTATGAAATACAACGATTTGATCCAGCTCTACTTCGAGCGCACGACAGCGCTGCAAAATTATTGGACGCTTTACGTCGTGATCGTCGGCGGTCTCCTCGCCTTTTCCTCTTTGCGTAAACAACCGGCCGCTCTCACTACTCTCATTGTCTCGATCCTGTTTGGCTTGTTCGCTTACGAAAACCTGGACGCGATCAAGGCGACAGCCACGCAGCGGCACGCGACCCTGGCCGCCATTAAACAATCCGACCCCGGTTCGAGTGCGCCCGAAATAAAACCCGTGCGCGATCTTCTCGAGCCGACTCTGAATCCCGCCACGGTCAGCTCGACGCAGATGACCCACCTGATCAGCGACGCCCTGACCATCATCGGTCTTTGGGTAATGGAATTGCGGCGGCGAAAAAATCTGGCGGTCAACGCGATCGCTGCCCAGCCGTTTCCCTGATTCATGTTCAAATGGCGTAACCCGATTCCCGGTGAATCTCCCGGGACGCTCCGGGCCCGGGACGAACCCGTTCGGCGGAAGCCGGTCATCACGCTGATCGAGTACGATCGGACGCATCTCGAGGAAAGCGTAATCGAAGACCGCGATGAGTTGGTCTCGCATCTCGATAATCAACGAGTGACCTGGATCAACATCGATGGGCTGGGGGACATCGAAGTTCTGCGCACTCTCGGTTCGAAATTTAATCTTCACCCGCTTGCGCTCGAGGACGTTCTCGACACCGCGCAACGACCGAAAGTTGAGCTCTACGACAACTATCTCTTCATCGTCGCGCACATGCTTTATCTCGACCGCGGCAAAGTCATGTGCGGCGAACAGGTCAGTATGTTTCTCGGCAAACATTTCCTCATCACGTTGCAGGAGGAGGCCGAGTTCGATGTTTTCGAACCAGTCAGGACGCGAATCCGCAACGCCAACGGCACCATTCGCAAAATGGGGCCAGATTATCT
>DATBCW010000113.1:0-24284 GCA_036270255.1 Chthoniobacterales bacterium | reverse complement strand
GATTTCGTGGCAGTCACCTCAGGTTTTGTCGTTTCAGTGCGCTTCTGGACAACAAAGAGCCACGCCAGACCTGCCAGAACGGCGATGACGAGAAACTTTCGCATGCCCGAATCAGAGCAGAGCGCGAGCCATAGTCCTCGTCGCGTTGCTGCCGTCAGCCCCCAGTGGTAAATAACCGCATGCGCATGCGGCAACATGGACCAAGGGGTTTTGCGCCCCGACTTCTTCTTGCTCTCCTGCTGCTCGTTCCCCTCTGGAGTTCCCGCGCGCAGACCTACGAAGGCCGTGAGCTCGTTCAGGCCAAGCTGCTGGCCGATGTCTCGGCCGTCGTTCCCGGAAAGCCGTTCACTGTGGGCCTGCTTCTGCACATGGTCCCGCACTGGCACACCTATTGGAAATTTCCCGGCGACGCTGGCATCCCCACCGAGATTAAATGGAACGTGCCAGATGGCTGGAAGGTTGGCGAAATCCAATGGCCGATCCCGCTCAAGCTTGACGAACCGGGCGATATCCAGATTTACGGCTACCACGACGAAGTCTTGCTGCTTCAGGAGATCACGCCGACGGCCGCACTGAAAGGTTCCAATGTCCAGCTCGCCGCTGAAGCGTCCTGGCTCGTCTGTGAGAAAATCTGCATCCCGGGCAGCGCAAACCTGAAGCTCGATCTGCCGGTCGCCGCGCAAAACGTCGCCGCCAATGAGGAGATTTTTTCCCGTTCCCGCCGAAGCCTGCCGCAAAGTTGGCCGGACACAAAAGTCGCACGTACCACCTGGCAGCGTGACGGAAAAGAGCTTCGCCTCACCGTCGAAAGCGCGGTGCTCGCAAATTATCCCGTGGCTGATTTCTTTCCTGTGCCGGAAGCCATCGTCGTCGTGGGGCATCCGAAAACCGAACGTGCCGCGGATGGCAAGATCACGTTTCGAGTGCCGATCGAGACCGCTGACAAGAATCTTTCAGCGTTGGATGGAGTCGTCGTCTTCGGTCAAACGGAAAACGGCATGGACCGCAATGCCTGGTCGCTCAACGCCGCCGTAGTTTCTTCCGCCGCGCCTTCAATCCCGCAGGCTTTCTGGAAATATCTCCTCTTTGGTTTCATTGGGGGCTTCATTTTGAACCTCATGCCGTGCGTCCTGCCGGTGATTTCGCTAAAGATTTTCGGATTCATTCAGCACGCCGGTCAGGATCGTCGTCGCATTCTCCGCAGCGGGCTGGCCTTCGTCGCCGGCATCTTCGCGTGGTTTGTCGGGCTGGCGCTGATTCTGATCGGTTTGAAATCTGCCGGCCGTGAAATCACGTGGGCGTTCCAGTTCACGAATCCCTATTTCGTCGTCGCGATGAGCGCGGTGGTTCTGATTTTCGCGCTGAATCTCTTTGGCGTGTTCGAAGTCTCCTTGCCGCAATTTGCCAACCGCGGGCTACTCGGATGGACCGCGAGGGAAGGCGACGCCGGTTCATTCTTTCAAGGCGTCTTCGCGACCGTCCTTGCTACGCCGTGTACCGCGCCATTCCTCGGGACAGCGCTCGGGTTCGCCTTCACTCAATCCGGTTGGACGATTCTGCTCATGTTCGTGGCGATCGCGGCTGGGATGTCGTCGCCTTACTTTTTGCTTTCAGCTCAACCAGCCTGGCTGCGACTCCTCCCTAAGCCCGGACCCTGGATGGTGCATGTGAAGCAACTGATGGGTTTCCTCCTTCTCGCGACGTTGCTCTTTCTTCTCGCCGTTCTCGGCGCCGAACGCGGCGTCGAAGCCATCATCTGGTGCTCGTGCTTTCTCCTCGCCCTCAGTCTCGCGTGTTGGATGAAAGGCGTTTTCATCGTCCCTACAGCTTCAGCGCGCAGCCGCTTCATCTCACTCGTGCTCGTGCTCGTGCTCGTGATCGGCTCTGGTTACTTTTTTATCGGCCAAAAGTTCGCCGCGGCGAAAACCGTTGCCCCCGAAATCGCCGCACAGGGCGACTGGCAACCATTTACTCCGCAGCGGCTCGAATCAGAGTTGAAAGCAGGCCATGCCGTCTTCGTTGATTTCACCGCGGCGTGGTGCCTCACCTGCAAATTCAACGAGGCGAGTGTCCTCGAATCGAGCGCCGTCCGCGAAGCATTTCAGCGCCGTGGCGTCACCAAAATTAAAGCGGATTGGACTAACGCCGATCCGGCCATCACAAAAATTTTGAAACAATTTGGGCGACCTGGTGTCCCAATGTATGTGCTTTACCCGGGCAACCACGCGGAACCGTTTTTGTTCCCGGAATTGCTCACGCAAAAAGGAATTTTGGAAAAACTCGAAACCGTTTCGGCGCAGGTCGCCGCCAAATAAATTATGAAAATAAAAATGCTCACCGCTCTGCTCACGCTTGCCGCTTCCACCGCGCTTTTCGCCGCCGATTCACCTGCCGTCGGCACGAACGCGCCCGACTTTTCGCTAACCGACTCGAAGGGGAAAACCCAGAGCGTTTCGCAATACAAAGGCAAATACGTCGTGCTTGAGTGGTTCAATCCCGAGTGCCCATTCGTGAAAAAGCATTACGGCAGCGGCAATATGCAGAAATTACAGGAAGAATTCACCGGCAAAGGCGTCGTCTGGCTAACGATCGATTCTTCCGCCCCTGGACTCGAGGGTAATCTCAGCGCTGACCAAGCCAACGCGAAGATGACCGAGTGGAAAACGAAACAAACCGCGCTCGTTCTCGATCCCGATGGAAAGGCCGGCCGCAGCTACGGCGCGAAGAACACTCCTCACATGTTCGTTATCAATCCCGAAGGCAAAATCGTTTACGAAGGCGCCATCGACAGCAAAGCCACGCCGAACCCTGCCGATATCGCCAACTCCACGAACTACGTGAAAGTCGCGCTGGAAGAATCGCTCGGCGGCAAAACCGTCTCGAACGCGAACACCAAGCCCTACGGCTGCTCTGTGAAGTACAAGTGAGATAGCGTCAGTTCGCCGGGATTGAACTACTCGATCCTATAACGGCGAATTTCTGCTGGCTGCGAACCGCGATGAGGCACAGCCACAAAGAGAGTGTCTCGCTCCGGTACAAATAATCCCGTGCGAGCGCCGATGGATGTCTCGACCGTCGACGAAATTTTGTAAGCGTTTGCATCCGCCTGCTCGATAACGTCGATCCGGCCCGCTCCGCAAATGGCATAGACGCGATGACGTTTGGCATCGTAGAAGACGTCATCGGCATCGCCTGACATTCCGATGCTGGCAACCACTTCACCCGACTCGGTGTTGAGCACGACGAGCTTCGATGGATTGCGGCATCCGATGAACAACCGGTGATTCCCTTCGTCGAGCGCGATCGGAAAATTTCCAGAAGCGTCATCTGCTTTCCAGGTGGCGATCACCGCGCGCCTTTCTCGGTCGATCACGGCCACCTGGTTTGGGTTCGGAACATTTGCGAAAATGCGGCGGCCTTGCTTCTCCAGCGCGAAGGCTTCCGGATGAGCAGGAAGCTTGATTGATCCGACCGACTTGCCGTCCACTGCGCTGAATAGAGCGATTCCTCCGTTCCCATAGCCGACATCAACGAGCTTAGCCGAAGCGTCGTAACGAACATTGTCGGCATCGTCGCCGAGATTCAACTCTCCAACTGGCTGGTAGGATTTTGCGTCGTAAAACTTGCAGATGCCTCCCTTGTCGTTCGTAACGAAGATCCGATTCAGCTCAGGAATGTAGGCCACTCCCTGCGGCGAGTTGAGCCCGGTGATGGAATGTGCTCGTTCGTTTTTCTTCAGGTCGATTACTTCGAGCGTGTTGTTGCCCAACGCGCAGACGAAGAGTCTCTGTCCCGCGGCATCGAAGTCCATGTGGTCGATGCGTCCTTCCACTCCCGGCAGTAGAATTCTCTCTTTAAGCTGGAATGTCCCGTTTTGAGCGTGCGCGACGCTGATCCAAAATGCCGCCAGGCAGGCTGCGCGAAGAATCAAGCGTCTCACTTGGCCCCTCTCGAAGTCGAGAAATTCAGCGATCCTACTTCGTCGCACTCGGCAAAGCGCTCTTGACCGTGGTCGCCAGATCTTTGGCAGGTCCTCGGCCCCAGTAATGGAAAAAGATGACGCGCGGCTCTTCGTGCGTCATGTGCGAATGGATCGCGACGATGTTGATTCCGGTGCGGCGCAAGGTCTGGAGCGCCCGCTGCAATTCGTCTTCGGTCACTGCGAAATCTCCATCGACCATGGCGTTGTCGTCCGCGCCGGCGAAGGCCGCCCACGTATTCACGCCCATGTCCTTGTCGATCTTGGTCTCGTGCATTTTTGCCGGACGACCGATGGTGAATTTCACCATGCCGTTATTTTCTTCGCCGGTGGTCCCGAAAACTTCATTGAGTGGCGCGGCCGAGATCGCGCTCTTTTCCGGCAACGCTTTTGCGCCAAATGAATTTTGCGGCTGCGGATTCGCTGTGCGCGCTTCCTTGATCTTGTCGTAAAGCTTTCGAACCGCCACTGCCAGCTGCTCGATCGTTCCTTCGCCCTCGATGTGCATGAAATAAACTTTGGGCTCATCGAAGAAGAAATGATTGTGCAGCGCCGTCACGCTCAGCCCGTTCTCGAAGGCCACCGACATCACGGGATTCACTTCGTCTTCGAACAACACGGTGTCGCCCATGACCATCACGCCGTGTTTTGTTTCGGTGAACGCCGCCCACGTGCCGAGCCCCATGAAGGGCGGCATCGTCCACCCATCGACTGAGACTCTGACGTCGTTGCGCGGAAAGCTGACGCGATACACGCCTTCTTTCTCGTTCAGTTTTCCTTTTAGGCCGGTGAGCGCGTCGATTTTTGCTCCGTCGAGCGCAGCCGACGCAGAATGAACACTCGCTACGCAAAGCGCGAGTACAAGAACAAATCTTTTCATTACTATTGGCCCTTTCGTTGTCGTGCTCCTTGAGCGCGCGGGAACAATACGGCCCGCTACACGCGCCGCAAAATTGCCATCGGCGTTAGCCGTACAAGCAGCATCGCGATCTTCATCACGATCCCGGGAACCACGAGCGGCTTGTTCCGTTCGATTCCGGCGAGCCCGGCCCGGACGACGGCTTCTACCGGCATGTGCATTAAGGATGGGCTGGGAAATGGCGGCTTTCCGATGTTGCGGCGCGCGACGGAGCTGAACTCCGTATCGACCGGCCCGGGACAAAGCGAGCT
This sequence comes from Chthoniobacterales bacterium, assembly GCA_036270255.1. Taxonomy (GTDB): domain Bacteria; phylum Verrucomicrobiota; class Verrucomicrobiia; order Chthoniobacterales; family UBA10450; genus AV80. The sequence goes on along the minus strand of DATBCW010000113.1, from coordinate 19,135 downwards.
CACCACAACTCCTTGTTTCAGCACTTCGCCGCGGATGCCGTCAGAAAAGCTTGTAACATAGGCTTTGCTCGCGGCGTAAACAGCCATCTTGCGGATGGGAAGGAATCCGGCGCTCGAGCTGACGTTGAGAATCGCACCGCGTTTCTTTTCGATCATAGCGGGCAACAAGGCGCGCGTCAGAATCGTGAGCGCGACGATGTTAACGGCGAGCATTTCGTGAACGCGCTCCGGCGGGGCAGTCGCGAACGACCCGCGATCGCCGAGGCCAGCGTTGTTGATCACGAAATCGATCGCGATCTCTTCGCGCTGCAACCACGCGCACAATTCCTCGACATCACTTGGCTGGGAAAGATCGACGGCGCGGCAGTGGACATTCAGATTTGGGTCCGTCTTCGTAAGTTCGTCGCGAAGTTCTTCGAGGCGATCCAACCGCCGTGCGACCAGAACGAGCGACCCGGCACGACCGCCGAGCTGGCGCGCGAATTCACGACCGATCCCGGCTGATGCGCCTGTGATCAAAGCTGAGCATCCGGTCAGATCGAATCCGCTCATGACTGGCGAAGAATCGGTTCGAGCGTGCGCCAAACCAGGTCCGCAACAATTTGATGCCCAGCCGGGTTGGGGTGAATCAAGTCCGGCTGGTTCAATTCGCGATGGCCGCCGACTCCTTCGAGGAGAAAAGGAATGAGGGTTGCATTATTTTCCCGCGCCAGTTCGGCAAAGACGCGCTGGAACCCGGCCGCGTAGTCCGCGCCCAAGTTCGGCGGCACTTGCATTCCAGCTAGGACGATCTTGACCTGCGGGTTCTTCGCCTTCGTTTTGTCGATGATCGCCTGGAGATTCGCCTTCATCGATTTCAAATCGAGACCGCGCAGTCCGTCGTTCGCGCCGAGCTCGATGACGAGCAGGTCGATGCGCTTCTGAAGGAGCCAGTCGATCCGGCGCAGACCGCCCGCGCTCGTGTCGCCGCTTAAACCGGCGTTCTCGACTGCGAACGGCAATCCGGCCGCGCGAATTTTTTCCGCGACCAGGGCCGGGAACGCTTCCGATCGTTGCACGCCCAATCCCGCCGTCAGACTGTCGCCGAGAAACACGATGTTTTTCGGGGGACTGTCCGCCGCGTGGGCCGGCAAAAAAAGCGAACCCGCCAGAGCAATTGCGAAAATTGCTGGCATTGTCTTCTTCCTGTTCGCGTGAGCAAAAACCGATTTCATCGTCAATGAGCGCCCTGTCGATCCTCGATGTTCAGCATCTGACCAAAACCTACGACACGGGCGCGGGCAAGTTGACCGTGCTGAAAGACATCACGTTTACGCTGCCAGCTGGCAGCACCTGCTCAATCCTCGGCCCGTCCGGCAGCGGCAAAACCACTCTGCTCGGGCTCTGCGCGGGGCTCGATCGTCCGACCTCCGGTTCGGTCCTGTTGAACGGCATTACGCTCGGCGAAGAAAACGAGGACGAGCGGGCGCGAATCCGCAACCAGCATGTAGGGTTCGTCTTTCAGAATTTCCAACTCATTCCCACGTTGACCGCATTGGAGAATGTCACGGTGCCGATGGAGTTGCGCGGTGACCGCAGCGCGCGGCAGCTCGGCTTGGACTTGTTAGGCCGGGTTGGTCTTGCCGAGCGCGTCGATCATTACCCCGCTCAGCTTTCCGGCGGCGAACAACAGCGAGTCGCGCTGGCCCGTGCTTTCATCAACCGTCCCAAGATTCTTTTCGCCGACGAACCCACGGGAAATCTCGACGCCGAAACGAGCAGCTCCGTGATCGAGGTGATGCTGGAATTGAATCGCAGCGCCGGGACGGCGCTTGTCCTCGTCACGCACGATGCCGATGTGGCCGCTCTGACCGAGCGCACCATCCGGCTTCGGAATGGCGAGATGGTATGACATCCTCATTCGTCTGGAAAATGGCGTGGCGCGACAGTCGGTCGAGCCGGCGACGGCTCCTTTTGTTTTCGATCTCGATCACGCTCGGGATCGCGGCGCTGGTGAGCATCGGTTCATTTCGCCACAGTCTGGCTCGCGCAATTGACGACCAGGCCCGCAGTTTGATCGGAGCCGATTTAGTCGTCGAATCGACCCGGGCGTTTCGTCCCGAAGACGAGGAACTGCTCCATTCGTTAGGCGAACGCCAGGCGCGTGAAATTCGGTTTACGACGATGGCGTCGTTTCCGAAGAATGGCGGAACGCGACTCATCCACGTCCGCGCCCTCGGCGGCGATTTTCCTTTCTACGGGCCCATGGAAACCGCGCCGAGTTCGGCCACGCGGGAGTTTCGCGCCGGTGGGCAGGCGGTTCTCGAAGAAAGCCTGCTTCTCCAATTTCAGGCGCAGGTCGGCGATCCTATCAAGATAGGCGATTCGGAGTTCACGATTGCGGGCGCGCTCAAGAAAATGCCGGGCGAAGCGTCGGCGGCCGGCTCGTTTGCGCCGCGAGTTTACATTCCGCTTCAAAACCTGGCGGACACGCATCTTTTGAAACCGGGCAGCCTCGCGCGCTATCGCGCTTACGTGAAGTTTCCGGAGAACACGGATGTCGAGTCGCGGATCCAAATGCTCGCCCCGCAAATCAAACGGCTCGGTTTGGAATACGACACGGTCGCAAAACGAAAGCGCGATCTCGGGACCGCGTTGGAGAATCTTTATCGGTTTCTGAATCTTGTCGGGTTCATTTCGCTTTTGCTCGGCGCGGTCGGAGTCGCGAGCGCGATCCAAGCCCACTTGCAACAAAAGACGAAGACCGGCGCGATCCTTCGCTGCCTCGGGCTGTCGGCGGCCGGAACTGTTTTCATTTACCTCGTCCAAACCGCGGCGATGGGCCTGTTCGGCTCGGTGTTTGGCGCAGTTCTCGGCGTCGCCATGCAGCGAGTCTTTCCGCGCATTCTCATGTCCTTCCTGCCGCTGACAATTTCCAGTTCCGTCGCCTGGGGTCCTATCGTGGCTGGCGTTTTCGTCGGGTTCTGCATCTGCATCTTGTTTGCGCTCCCGCCGCTCCTTCGTTTCCGCCGGCTTTCGCCTCTGCGGGTTTTTCGCGCCGCGATGGAAGTGGACCCGCCTTCGCGAAAACGCGATCCGCTTCTCTGGGCGATCTATGCAGCCATCGTTGTGGGCATCACCGCGTTTTCCATTTCGCAAACGGACACGGTGACGCACGGTCTCGTTTTCGCCGCAGCTCTTTTCCTCGCGGTCGGTATTTTCGCCGGTGTCGCCAAGTTGCTCATCGTTTTCATTCGCAAATTCTTTCCGCACGGATGGAGTTTTGTTTTGCGGCAGGGGCTCGCAAATCTTTACCGGCCGAATAATCGGACGCTGCTCCTGACGCTGTCGTTAGGCCTGGGAACGTTTCTGCTTTTGAATCTCTATCTCACCCGTCAAGTTTTGCTCTCCCAGTTCACCTCCATTGGCACGAACGATCAGCCCAACATTTTTTTCTTCGACATTCAGCCCGATCAAAGGACGGGCGTGGCCGAAATTGTTCGCGCGACGGGGCTGCCTGTGATCCAGGAAGCGCCGATCGTCACGATGCGCCTTGCGGAAGTGAAAGGCCGGCAGACCACCGACATTCTCCTCGACCCGCAAAGGAAAACTCCGGAGTGGGAACTGCAGCGCGAGTACCGGACCACCTATCGTGATCAACTGACGGACACGGAGAAGATCAGCGCCGGTCAATGGATCGGCCGCGTCGATTATCACCCGGGCGACACCGTGCCGATCTCGCTCGACGAAGAGATCGCAAAGGATCTCGGAGTCAAGATTGGAGATGAGCTGGCGTTTGACGTCCAGGGCGTTCCGATCAAAACGAAACTCGCCAGCACGCGCACGATCGATTGGAAGCGTTTCCAAACAAATTTCTTCGTCGTCTTTCCGGCCGGGGTGCTGGAAAACGCGCCGACCTTTTACGTCCTGGTGAGCCGCGTGCCGACTCCGGCTGACTCGGCACGATTGCAGAGCGCGATCGTGGCGAAGTTCGCGAATGTCTCGGCGATCGATTTAACTTCAGTGATCCAAACCGTGGATTCGATCCTGAGCAAAGTCGCGTTGGTGATCCGCGTGATGTCGCTCTTCACCGTCGGCGCAGGCGTGATCGTTCTGGCGAGCACGATCTGGAGCGGCCGGTATCAGCGGCTCCAGGAGAGCATTTTGCTGCGGACCCTGGGCGCATCGCGCCTCCAAATTTGGAAGATACTTTGCGCCGAATATTTTCTTCTCGGGCTTTTCGCGAGTGTAACCGGAATCGTACTCGCGGTCGGGGCGAGCTGGGGCCTGGCGAAATTTGTTTTCAAACTGGGTTACGCACCTTCGATTGCGCCGCTGTTCCTGGCCGCGGCCGCGGTGAGCGGGTTGACGGTGGCCGTCGGTCTAATCGCAAGTCGCGGCGTGGGGAGCGCGCCGCCGTTGGAGATCTTGCGGGCGGAGGCGGAGTAGCTGACGAGCACGCCGAGGGAGCTCTCGCGGTCATTCGCCACCGCGAGCGGGAAAAGGAGATCGTCGGAACACGTTTGACGCCAGCTCGTGTAACGCCATCTGCGATTGCGGGGTCCCTCGGCGCGCTCCGCCAGCCTCGGGATGACGGTCCCCGCTTATCGGTGAGCTCCTCCCTCGATCGATTTGAGTTCGCTCTTGCTCAAAGGTCGCCAATGGCCACGGGGGAGATCGCCGAGATGCAGCCGGCCGATCCGGATCCGAACGAGCCGATTCACTTCGTAGCCGATTTCGTAAAACATCCGGCGAATCTGGCGATTGATTCCCTGGCGCAAGATCACGCGCAGGCGGGTCGGTTTGAGGCAATGAATTTTCTCGAGGCGAGCGCGCTGGCCATCAAGCATCATCCCCTGGAGTAATTTTGGGGCGAGGGTTGCGTCCCAAGGGCGATCGATCGTTAACTCGTATTCTTTTTCGATCATATAACGAGGGTGGGTGAGGCGTTGGGCAAGATCGCCATCGTTTGTCAGCAGGAGAAGGCCTTCGGTCTGCGCGTCCAGGCGGCCGACATTGAAAAGCCGCGGCAAATGCGGCGGCAAGAGATCGAAGATCGTGTCGCGGGCGTTTGGGTCGCTTCGGGTCGAAACAAATCCGGCCGGCTTATGAAGCATGATGTCGAGCCGCCGCTGGCCGTGGACCAGTTTGTTGTCGACCTTGACGTGGTCGCGCTCGCCCGGCTGCACACTGAAATCGGTGCAGACCTGGCCATTGATTCTGACGCGACCCGCCGCGATCAGTTCGTCACAATGGCGGCGGGAGCCGAGCCCGGCCGCGGCGAGATAACGGTTGAGGCGCACGGAGTCGCGCGCGAGGCCTAAACGTCGGGCTTGGTTTTCGGCAGGCCGAGGACCTTCTGGCCTTCCTTGAACTGGCCGCGCTTCTTCAAGAGTTCGACCCGCTCGAAACGTTTCAGGACGTTCCGCTTCGCCGTGATGGTGCTGGCGCCTTTGAGACTGCGATGTTGCGACATAAATGCTCCTGTTCTTTTGGGGATCGGGAGCGCGCACCTTACAGCGCTGCGCCAGTTTTTCAACTCTTCTGTAGGCGCTTCGCTATGCGAAGCGCGGGTTTTCGCGCCGATCGCAGTCCCGCGTCGCCCATAGGGCGACGGCTACAGAAGAATCAGCGACGATGTTCCGGGAAAAGAGCGAGGATGCTCTGCTCGTTGGCTTCGCAAATTCCGCGCTCGGTAATGAGGCCGGTGATAAGCTGGCGTGGCGTTACGTCGAAGCCGAAATTTGCCGCGGGGCTATTCTCTGGAGTGACGCGAACTTCGACGTGCGCGCCGCCGTGAAACCCGTCCGCGTGGCTTACTTCTTCGCCGCCGCGTTCTTCGATCGGAATTTCGTTCACGCCGTCGCGAATCTTCCAATCGAAAGATGACGATGGGAGCGCGACATAAAACGGAACACCGTTGTCTTTCGCGGCGAGCGCCTTCAAGTAAGTCCCGATCTTGTTTGCAACATCACCGGTAAAGGTGGTGCGGTCGGTCCCGACCATGACCGCGTCCACTTTTCCGCGCTGCATCAAATGGCCCCCGGCGTTGTCGGCGATCACGGTGTGCGGCACGCCGTGTTCCCCGAGCTCCCAAGCGGTGAGCTTCGAGCCTTGGCTGCGGGGCCGCGTTTCGTCGACCCAAACGTGGACGGGGATGCCAGCGTCGTGGGCGGCGTAGATGGGCGAGGTCGCGGAACCGTAATCAACGAAGGCGAGCCAGCCGGCGTTGCAATGAGTAAGAACATTCACCGGCGCGCCGTTTTTTTTCTCGCTCAGCCGGCGAATCAACTCGATGCCGTGCTCGCCGATGCGCCGGCAATATTCCGCATCTTCATCGGCGATCTCGCGCGCGGTTTGAAAAGCCACGCGCTGTTTTTCCTCCGCGGAGCTGGCCACGCTGATTTTTTGCAGTTGCCGGTCGATCGCCCACGCGAGATTCACGGCGGTCGGTCGCGTTGATTTCAACCTGGCGGCGGCGGCCATGAGGTCCGACTCGAACGTGGCCAGATACATCCCATAACCGGCCGCGGCGCCGATCAATCCCGCGCCGCGCACATGCATTTCGCGAATGGCGTTAGCCATCTCGCTGACTGTCCGCACTTCCTCGATGACGAACTGGTGCGGCAGAAAACGTTGATCAATGAGCTGAATGACGCGCTCGTCGCCCGGCTTGGGCCAGATGGTCCGGTAATGTCGGCCGCGCACGTTCATGCCCGGTTAGGATGCGATCAAGATTCGTGCAAAGCTAGAGCGGAAATGTTTCGCCGCGTCCTCCTCGTAGTCGGCTTGCTCGCCGCCGTTGTCGCAGCCCTCGGCTTCCGCAGGGTCGATTGGTTTCTGCTCAAGGCATCGCTCCGGCAAAAGTTTCCCAGAGTGGAATGGATTTCTACGAGCGAGCTTGCAAATTGGCTCGCGAATAACAAGCGCCCCGCGCCGGTCCTCCTGGATGTGCGGACATCTGATGAATGGAACGTGAGCCATTTGCCTGGCGCGCGGCATGTCATGCCGAATGCGTCAGTTGAAAGTGCTACGGCCGGGATCGCAAAAGACACGCCGATCGTGACGTATTGCGCCGTTGGCTACCGATCAGGCGAGATGGCCGAACGGCTGCGCGCCGCTGGCTTCACGAATGTGCTCAACCTCGAGGGCTCGATTTTTCAATGGGCGAACGAGCATCGTCCGCTCGTGCAGGGCGACGGGTTTGTTTCCCAAGTCCATCCTTACAACCGTTTCTGGGGCCGGCTTCTCTCCGACGATGTTCGAGCGGCGTTGAAGAGATAATTAGAGCTGATTACTCAGGACCACGCGCGACCCGCAAGTCGTGATGTGGTGATAAATGTGGACGCGGCTGGTGATCAATCCCCGCCAATAGGCGACGCGATCCGCGTCGATGATGAGATAAAGCGGGTCCGACCGGTCCCAGGCGTCGAGGAGAAAATGTTCGTCGAGATACTTGCGCTGCGACTCGGCGTCGCGCTCGAAGAAACCGGGGTTTTCGTTGAGCAGGAAAAACTTTTTCCCGAGATAAAAACCAAGGCTGCTCCCGCTGTGCAACGAACCTTCATAGATCACTTCGCCGTTGCGACCCAGGCGCGGGTTGAGGTATTCAGCGGCATCCGCGAGAGAAAGAAAAGGCGCAAGGCGGGCGCGGCCTTCGATTAAACAAAAGCCGATCGGCACCATCGTCGCGAGCGCCAGCACGAGCGTAATTTCAGCGCGCTGCCTGAGGACGAAAAAGGCCGCCAGCGTTGAAACCAACAATGACGCCACGGCGACCTGGCAGAGAGGACGCAGAGAAACCCAGGCCGCGTCGGCAATAAGTTGGGTGATTGGGAGGCGAAAGCTTGCGGGCCGAAAATAGACAACCGCGACGGCGCTGAGACCGGCAATGAGAGCGAGCGTTATTCCCGCTGCGCGCAATGGGCGCGAAGTCCGTTGCCACGCGCAAGCGGCGAAGAGGGCGAAGGCCGGCGCCAACGCTGTCGTCGAGCAGGCGCGTTCACTACCAAGAACGATCGCAACCCCGAGACCGACAAGAAGCCAGGTAAGCGGCAACCAATCAGCGAACCCGGCCTCATCCGGGCGCAGAGTTTTTCGTGGTGCGAAAAGCAGGCCGGGCAGGATGAGAAAAATCGCCGGGAACCACCAGGCGAGGTGGAGAAGAAGAAATTGCCCGCGAGGCAAGCCGTGCGAAGTGTCGGCCCAGCGGAGGAAGCGGGAAAGGAAGCCGGGGAATTGTTTCTCCATCCAAAAAAACCACGGGGCGACGATCAGAGCGAACAACAGCAGGTTCGCCCAATTGAACAACGGTCGAAAACGAAGACGCGCTTCGCGAAAACGAATCGCGAGGACGAGCAATACTCCGAAGAAAAGCAATGGAGCAGCGACGCCTTTCGTGAGCGTCGCGAGACCGGCGCCAAGCCAAAAAACCCCGAACCAAAGCCGGCGAAATTTCTGATACTGATAACCGCGAACTGCACAGTAAATCGACGCGCAAATTAAGAAGGCGCAGACCGCGTCCGGCGCGACCATTCGTCCACGCAAAAAGCCGCCCGCGGAACATACGAGAATCAACCCAGCGGCGAAACCGCGGAGATAACCTGCGAGCCTCTCGCCGATCAGGAAGGTCAGAGCGACCGTGCCGATCATTGCGAGCGCGATCGGTAACCGCGCCGCGGTCGCGGTGACGCCAAACGCTTTGTAAGAAAGCGCGACGAGCCAATACGTCAGCGGCGGCGTCGCGAGAAGAGGCGCGTCATCGTTCGTGGGCGTCAGCCAATTCCCGACCGCCACCATCTCGCGGGCGGCGCCAGCGACCTCTCCTTCGGTGCCGTCATAAAGGTCGCCCCATCCGGCAGCGCCGATGTGCAGCACGGCCGCAAGCGTGAGGAGAAAAGCCAGGAGCGCGTGCCGCGTCGGAGGTGGGTTCAGGATTTGGGGTGAGAGAAAAGTGTCTTCGAGGGAAAACGTGCGAGCGCTGGCGACCATGTTGCCTCAAGCCGGGTCGATCCGGTAGCGGTCCCAATCGTCCGGCACGCGCAATAGTTTCGCGTCCGGCATTTGGATAATGGCGAGCATTTGCCGGCATTCCGCGATGAGGGTTCCATCGGACGGCCGGAGGATTTTGAACGCGCACCAGAAGCGCACCCGCTCAAGTCGATCGAGCCGGCCTTCGATTACGAGCTTGTCGCCGAGCTTCGCCGCGCGCCGATAATCGATCTCTGTGCGAACGACCACCGGATATTTTTGCGTTTCCGCCATGGCGGCAAGACCGAGCCCCAGTTCTTCCGCGAGAAGGGTGCGGGCGACCTCGATGAAACGCAGGTAGGCGATGTTATGGACGACAGCGGCGCAGTCCGTGTCGAAAAACATGACCTGCACTTCGGTGCGAATTCGCGGCGCGCTTTCTTTTAGCATTGGAATCTCCATCAATTGTCCAACAGGACAGAACTGCTGGGTTCGCGAGGAGTCTGCCATCGATCCAATTGGGCGGAAACCGCGGCAGCCACTTCTTCGACACTAACGGCTTTCATGCAGCGAAAATCGATCGGGCATTCTCGGAGAAAACAGGGACTGCACTCAACCTGGTGCCGAATGATGTGGCGCGCGTTGCCGAGCGGGCCGGTGAGCAACGGCTCAGTCGAACCAAAAATGGCGACGACGGGAATGCCGATCAGGGTGGCAAGGTGCATCGTCCCGGTGTCATTCGTGAGGAGCAATGCGCACTCGCTGAGCTCGGCCACCAGCTGTTCCAGCGTGGTTTGACCGATTCGATTCGTGCAGTGCGGGCCAAGAGCGGATTCGATAACGGCGCCGTTTGCTGCATCCGCCGCAGTGCCGAAGAGGATCCATTGGACGGGCCGTTGTTGCGCGATGGCAAGTGCAACCTCGGCGAAACGATCGGGGAACCAGCGCTTAGCCGGTCCGTAGTCCGCCCCGGGAGCCAAACCGATCTTCGCTGGCGCGCCATTTGTCTTGATCCGTGGCAAAAACTTTCTGAGCTGAGGCGGGTCGCGCGGGGCGCCGAGATCGCGCGCCAGTCGCAGATAATGAAAAACCTGGTGCTCAATCGGACCGCGACGCGGTTCTTCGGCGACGATCTGGTTCAGGAGCCAGCGCCGATTGTGCCCGGGAAAACCAACGCGGCGCGGGATGCCCGCGAGCCAGACTTCCAGAGCGGTGCGAAGAGATTTTGGAAAAAGGATCGCAACTTCGAACGGGAGCTGGCGCCGGATCTTTTTTACGGTGGAAAACAGTGACGCTGGTTCCAGCGGCAGGATGTCATCGACTTCCGGCACGAGTTTCCAAACCGCCGCGATTTTTTCCGGCGCCGCGATCGTGATGTGCGCGTCGGGACGGCCCGCTTTGATGGCGCGCACTGCCGGCACGCTGATGACGCTGTCGCCGAGCCAATTGGAAGCGCGAATCAGGATCCGGAACGGCTTGAGGGCCGCATCCGGCCGAACGTACACGCCGCGCTTGTACTCGGTGAGGAGAAAATTTGGACGCGGAGTTTTCCAGCGATTATGCACCCAGAACCAATCTTCAGGTGCCGCGCGAATTTGCTCTTCGATGGCGTCATTGCATTTCTCGGTTATTTCCGAGACGGAATCGCCGGGCGCATCGAGCCGCTCAGTGAAAACCATGCGCCATTGGGCTGGGCCGACGGCATAAGCGGCGGCCGCTACGACCGCAGCGCCCGTCCTCTTGGCGAGGAGTCCGCAAAGTGGCGATGTGGAAGCGAGACGGCCGAAGAACGGCGTCCAGAGTCCGTGATCACCGGCATGCTGGTCGGCCAAAATGCCGATGACTCCGCCGGAGCGCAGCAATTCAATCGGGCCGTGGAAGCCGTCGCCGCGGTCGAACATTTCGACGCGCGTCCTTCCGCGGGTGCGCCGGACATGCTCGTCGATGTAACGGTTGCCAAGCTTCTGGTAGACCGTCGCGAGGCGAACGTAATCGACGTAGTGCGAGAACATCTGCGCGAAAAGTTCCCAGTTACCGATGTGGCTCAGGACTACGACAACAGGCCGACCGGCGCGTGATTCCCGGTGAACCGCCTCGAGGTTCTCGGTCTGGAGGTGATTTACCATCTGAGTCGGGGCCATCGAGCCCATCTTGACGCTGCACAGAAGATTGGCGGCGCCGCGCTGAAAATTTCGTCGCGCGATTCGCCGCAGCTCGCGCTTCGATTTTTCTCCGGCGAACGCGATCTCGAGATTGCGCTGGGCGAGCCGTCGATATTTGCAGAGAACGACCCAGGCGAGAAACCCCACGAAATTGCCGAAGCGGAAGAGAAAGCCGAGCGGAAGCGCGCTCGCGATGGCCGTCCCGGTGCGATACAAAAGGTAGATGCAGAAATCGAGCATGCGGGAGCAGCGAGCCGGCGGCCTCGCGCCGAAGGGTAAATTTGCCTGCGCAGGGCTTCAATCAATATAATGTCGTCTGTGTTGCGGCCACGCTCCCATTCTTTGCCATCGGGTTTTGCGCAATTGATTGCGCGAAAATTTGGGCGCGGCCCATTTGTGATCGTCGGTTTCGAGCGCGCAGAACTGGAAGGGCAATTTGCCGCGGCTGATGCGAACGTTTTGATCTTTGATAGCGTGAGCGACCTGGCGCAGGGGTTCGCGCAAAATGGCAAGACATCACGTGTGAGCCTCGCGATTTGGTTTTATCCGCGGGACAACGCGGGTGACGAACAAGCCACCACAATCCTCACGGCCGTAGCAGAAAGTGTTTTGCTGGTTCCCGAGCCAGGTGACGAAAGCGCAACGCGGCGTCCTGAGTTGGTGGGTCGTTTCGCGGAAGCCGGATTCCTGCCGGATTACGGTTGCGACCTCGGCGTTCTCGAACCTGGCGCCCTGCGCCTGATCCGCGCTGTTCCCGAATCCGCCCAGGCGCTCGTTCCGGCTGTCGAATCCGCCGTCGCCCGGCTGCAACAGCACGTCAGCGGATTGGAGCGGGCTTTGCGGACCCGAATGGCGGAACTCGAAGCGGCTGATCGCCACATTTCGAAGCTGGAAGAGAAGCTCTTGAAATGGAAGGAAGCCCGGAAGCAGGTAAAGCAATTGAAGGCCGAAAAGCAGGCCTTGCGCAAGTCGCCAGAGCGAAAGGTCGGCCAGGTTGTTTTGGCGCCTTATTTGTTGCCGCAACGATTGGTCCGCGGGATCCGGAAACGGCTGCCGCGGTCGAAAGCATCCGCGGCGCCGGCGAACGAATATCAAAAGTGGTTTGAGGCGCATCGGACGAAGCGCTCTGATTTTGGCCGCCTCCGTGAGGAAAGTCGCGCTTTCGCCTATCAGCCATGCCTCAGCATCGTCACGCCTGTGTTCAACACTCCACTGGCCTGGCTTGAGGAATGCGCGCAATCCGTTCTCAACCAGGTTTACGAAAAATGGGAATGGCTCCTCGTTGACGACAATTCATCTGATCCGGCGTTGCTGAAGTTCCTGCCCGAGCTGGCGGCGCGCGATGACCGAATTGTCCTGACGCGGGCCGATAAACGCGGCGGTATTTCTGCCGCTTCCAATCGCGGGTTGGAATTAGCGAAGGGCGACTGGATCGGGTTCCTCGATCACGACGATTTGCTCGAACCCGACGCTGTTTTCCAACATGTGAAATGGCTCCAGGACCATCGCGATGCCGACATGATTTACTCCGACGAAGACAAACTGACCGAGGAGGGACTCGATGCGCCGATCTTTAAACCGGATTGGTCGCCGGATTATTTTCTATCCTGCAACTACATTTGCCATTTCACGATCATCCGCCGCGAAGTCCTGGAGAGTGTGGGCGGTTTTCGTTCGGAATTCGATGGAGCACAGGACTACGACCTGTTTCTGCGGATCATCGATCGGTGCACCCGAATCGACCACATTCCGCGGGTGCTTTATCATTGGCGACGCAGTCCCGCTTCGACCGCCGATAACATTCGGCGCAAGCCGGGCTCACTGGAAACCGGCCGGCTCGCGCTCGAGGCGCACCTCGACCGCCAGGCGATCCGAGGTCATGTGACCGTCGACTGGCGGACCCACGCCTACTGGATCAAGCGCGACCTGGCGGAGGCGAAGCCGATCTCAATCATCATTCCCATGCGCGATCGCGTGGAGCTCCTGGAGCGTTGCGTGGAAAGCATCAAGAGAGAAACGAGCTATGCGCCGTACGAAATCGTGATCGTGGACAACGACAGCCAAAATGAGGAAGCGCGCAATTTTTTATCCACGACGAAACACCGTGTCTTGCCCTATAGCGGTCCCTTCAATTTTTCCGCGATGAACAATTTCGCGGCCGAGCAGACGGATAGTCCCTGGCTGCTGTTTTTGAATAACGACACTGAAGTGATCAATGGCGATTGGCTCACGATCATGGCGGAACACATTCAGCGTTCGGAAGTAGGCGCCGTCGGGCCGCGACTGCTTTACCCGGACGAAACGGTGCAACACGGCGGTGTCGTAGTGGGGGTGGGGGGAATCGCGGAGCACGCTTTTCGCGGTTTTCCGGCCGAAGCGCCAGGGGTTTGCCGGCAATTGCAAGTCACCCGCAATTACAGCGCGGTGACCGGTGCCTGTCTGCTCACTCGTCGCGATGTGTTCAACAAAGTGAAAGGTTTCGATGAGGAGCGCCTGCCGGTGACCTTCAGCGACATCGATCTTTGTCTGAAAATTCGACGGGCCGGCTATCTGATCGTTTACACGCCATTCGCGCGGCTGTATCACCACGAATCCGGCACGCGTCGCCGCAGCGTGGAACCGATGGAAACCGGGGTGATGCGGGAGCGTTGGGCGCCCGTGCTTGAATACGATCCGTTCTACAATCCAAATCTTTCTCGCGAGCGTGCCGATTTCTCGTTAGGCAAATAACCGGTTAAAGTTTTCTGATGGCGAAAAACAAAAAACAGCTTTGGCAGGGAATCACGGCGGATGCGCAAAAGGCGCTGGTGATGCGCGACTATGCGCCGCAATCGTTCGCGGAGCGTCTAGCCGGTTCTGGGATCGAAGCGGGAAAACTCGCCACGGCCGATCGGACTGCGGCTGAAGTGCGTGAGGCTTGGATCCCAGGCGTTGAAATTTTCCCGAGGACCATTCATCACCAGAGGCATCGCGGCGTTTTTGGCGAGTTTATTCGCCGTGACGAAGGGCTGATGAAAAAGATTGGTTTCTGGCCGGCGCAATGGGCAAACGCCCGAATGTTCGCGCAGACCGCCAAAGGATTTCATGTACACCCGCCCAGCATTCCCGAAGGAACGAAACCCGAGGACTGGCATCGGCGGCTCTATGTGAAGGAGCGGGAGAATTTTGGATTGCGGCGGTATTCGGACGAGCAATGGGACGTAATGTTTTTCGTTCAGGGCGTCGCAGAGATGATTTTGCGCGACGTGCGCGCAGGAATGCCGACGCGGACGATGAGGTTTTTTGTGGATGGCGACGATCATCCGGGAGGGAACAATGTTGGCATTGTCGTGCCGCCGGGAGTTGCGCACGCGATCCGCGTCGAAGGATCGGACGACGTGATCATGGTTTACGGCACGAGCACGTCGTTTCATCCGGAATTTGAGGGACGGATCGGCAGCGAAGTCGAGACCTCGGTGCTGCCGGAATCCTGGGCGAAATTTTTGAAGTGAGAAGGTTCGATCCGGCGGAGCCGGAGTTGATGGACCGGCCACAGCCGGTAACCGAGGAGCTGAAATCCGATTTGCGGAATCTGCGGCAGCTCAATCGCTATTTCGGCAGCCACCGTTTGGTCGAACATTTCCTGCTTCGCTGGCTAAAGCCCGGGGCAAGAATGCGCATCGTCGATTTCGCGACTGGCTCGGGCGATATCCCGCGGCTGATTGTCGACCATGCGCGAAGGGTTAACGCAGAGGTAACGATCGATGCCGTGGACCAGCAGGCGTCCACGATAGAAATTGCGCGTGGCTTAAGTCGCAATTACCCGGAGATCGAATTCATTCCGGGCGACGTGCTCACATTTTCGCGCGAACCCTACGACATAGTTCTCTGCTCTCTGGCGTTGCATCATTTTGCCGAAAACGATGCCGTCGCCTTGCTGAAACGTTGGCGCGCGCTTTCGCAACGATATGTCCTCGTGGCCGACCTTTACCGGGGTTGGCTCGCAACTGCCGGCGTGCGACTGCTCACAACCCTGTTTTTTCGAGAGGAAATGACGCAGGTTGACGCCCGGCTCTCCGCGGCCCGCGCATTTTCTTTCGCCGAAATGCGGTCGCTCGCGGAACGCGCAGGTTGGAAGAATTTTGGCCACGCGCGTTTTGCCTTCGCCCGCCAGGCGATCTGGCTCGAACAGGGAGAATGAAAATCTGGCGAACCGCGGAGGTGGCGAGCGCCCACCGTTCGAGCGACGGACGCCGCATTCTCGTCCCGACGATGGGGGCGCTTCACCGCGGCCACGGCGAATTAATTCGAATCGCGCGCGACGCCGCCGGCGAGAAGGGCGAAGTCGTGGTCAGTATTTTCGTCAATCCGCTGCAGTTCGCTCCAGGCGGGGATTATGAAAAATATCCGCGGCCGGAAACGGCGGACGACGAGTTCTGCCGCAATGCCGGGGTAGACATTATTTTTCGACCGCCGGCTGGGGAAATGTATGCGGCGGATTTCTCCGTTTCCGTCGACGAAGATTCGCTGGCGAAAACGCTCGAGGGCCGCTCCCGCCCCGGCCATTTCCGCGGCGTCTGCACAGTCGTTACGAAATTGTTCCATTTGCTGTCGCCGCATGCCGCAGTTTTTGGGGAGAAGGATTTCCAGCAGCTCGCGATCATTCGCCGCATGGTGCGGGATTTGAATTTTCCGATCGAGATCATCGGTGCGCCGACAGTGCGCGAAGCGGACGGGCTGGCCTTCAGTTCGCGGAACCAGTACCTGAACACCGAGGAACGAGCCCAGGCGCCAGTGCTGCAACGCGCCTTGCAGGGAGCGCGGCGTCTGTTCACGGCGGGGGAACGATCAGCTGAAGGTATTTTGGACGCGGCGCGAAGTATTATCGCAACGGCGACGCTGGCTCGAGTCGATTATCTTGAGCTCGTCAACGCCGATACGCTCAAATCCGTTTCCGAAGCTGACCGCGATTCGCTCCTTGCGGTAGCGGCATTCTTTGGCCAGACGCGTCTGATCGACAACGTTCGTTTATCGTGAAGCAGTACGACTTCGTTGTTATCGGGAGCGGGATCGCGGGGCTAACCTTCGCGCTGAAAGCGGCCCAGCATGGTTCGGTTGCCGTGATCACAAAACGAAAAGGCGTCGATTCAAACACGGCGGTCGCCCAGGGCGGAATTGCTTGTGTGACCAGCGACGAAGATTCGTTCGAGCTCCACGTGAAGGATACGCTCGAAGCAGGCGCCGGACTTTGCGACGAAGCGGCGGTGCGCACGATCGTCATGGAAGGCCCTCAGCGCGTCGCTGAACTCGTGTCGCTCGGTCTCCATTTCGATGACCGCGAGATTGGCGGCCATCGCGAGCCGGATCTTGGGCGCGAGGGTGGCCATTCGAAACGCCGGGTGCTCCACGTTCAGGACGTGACTGGGCTCGAGGTCGAAAAGACGCTCCTCCGCGAATTGGAGCGTTCAGCGCGGGTGGAGCTGCTGGAAAACCATATGGCGGTCGACTTGATCACCGCGGGCAAGCTCGGGTTCGCGACTGAAGAACGCTGCCTCGGCGTTTACGTCCTCGACGAGCGGAGCGGCGAAGTTGAAACGATCCGAACCGATCGGCTCGTCCTGGCGACTGGCGGCTGCGGAAAAGTTTATCTCTACACGACGAATCCTGACATCGCGACCGGCGACGGCGTCGCGATGGCGTGGCGAGCCGGCGCGGTCATCGCCAACATGGAGTTCATCCAATTCCACCCGACGTGTTTATTCCATCCGCTCGCGAAATCGTTTCTGATTTCGGAGGCGGTTCGCGGTGAGGGCGGCATTTTGCGGAACGATCGCGGAGAAGATTTCATGGCGCGTTATCATCCGCAGCGTTCGCTCGCTCCGCGTGACATCGTCGCGCGGGCGATCGATGCCGAAATGAAATGCCTCGGGTCGAAGTGCGTCTTCCTCGACATTTCCCAACGCTCCCCAGAGTTTTTGCGGGAACGTTTCCCGCACATCTACGAAACTTGTCTGCGTTTTGGGACGGACATGGCGAAGCAGCCGATCCCGGTCGTGCCGGCGGCCCATTATCAATGTGGCGGGGTGAAGACGGACGTGAATGGCGCGACGTCTTTACCGGGCCTCTATGCAATTGGCGAGGTCGCCTCGACCGGACTGCATGGAGCAAATCGCCTTGCCAGTAATTCGCTGCTCGAAGGCCTGGTAATGGCGCATCGGGCTTGCGACGTTTTGCTCCGCGAGCAACCCACATCCCATTCTCCTCGCGAGATTGCGTTGCCTGAATGGGAATCGGGCGACGTTCAAAATGTCGATGAGCTGGTCGTCATCTACCACAACTGGGATGAAATCAGGCGGCTGATGTGGGATTACGTTGGCATTGTTCGCACGGACAAGCGCCTCCAGCGTGCGGCGGCGCGACTGCGCAATCTCCAGCGCGAGATCCGGGAGTTTTATTGGAATTTCAAGGTTTCCGTCGACTTGCTAGAGCTCCGCAATCTCGCCACCGTCGCCGCGCTCATCGTCGATTCCGCCCTGAGCCGAAAAGAGAGTCGCGGTCTCCATTTCACCCTCGATTATCCCGAACTTTCCGATGCTCGTTTCAAGCACGATACCCTGATTAGCCGCAACTAACCGTGGTTTACCGAGCCGTAGTCTGGAGCGCCGGCCCAAGAATTAATTGCGCGGCCCGCCTTCGTTTTACTACGGCGCGGCAGCCTTCATTTGGCGCTGCGCTCCAAGCGAAGGCTGGCTTATGTCCTGCTAAAGAAGAGGCATCGGAGAGGGCCGATCGGCCGGGCCAGGGGAAATGGGCTTGCCGAACGGTGGCTTTTCGCCTAAAACTCCTGCGCCAATTGTCTCAATGAGAAGGTTTTTCGCTCTGCTGCCCCTGGTTCTGCTGACCGCAATGGCGGTCCGCGCCCAGTCGCCGTACGAAAGCAGCGCAGACTTTGCGAAATACGCGATGAAACTCCGCGAGCAGGCGTTGCTCAAAGTCGAACCCCAGGTGTTTGTTCCCACCACGTCGCGGGCAAGCCTGACCCGTTTCCCTTGGAAGACTAACATCGTGACCACGGTTTTCTGGATTGGTGAAGCGGCCGGAGGCAACAACCCGGTCCCGAACGTGAAAAGTTCCTGGGACGCGAACTGGACGTCGAACTACGGAGGGTTCGACACGCCCGACGCGGGTTCGCGAAAGAATTACATCCCGGTCTCGTTCGTCCCCCGGCAGAACCCGTTTTATTGCGCGCTCCCCTACAACGACGTGACCCACGGCCAGTTCAAGCCAGAGGCCGCGCTGGTTATCCCGTGGTTTAAACAAGCTTACACAGAGCCGGGGCGCTCGGTCTGCAAGGATCGCTGGATTGCGATCCGCAAAGGAAACAAGACTGCCTACGCGCAGTGGGAGGATTGCGGGCCGTTTCGCACCGATCATTTTCAATACGTTTTCCAGAACGAACGGCCGAAACCGAACCTGAACCGGGGCGCAGGCCTCGATGTTTCACCGGCCGTCCGCGATTACCTCGGTCTCTCACCGACCGACGTGACTGACTGGCAATTCGTCGAAGTTCGCGACGTTCCGCCCGGCCCGTGGCGAAATTACGGCGACAACAATCATTTCGTTATCGCCAAACGCCAGGCCGAGTCGCGGCTCGTCCAGGAAGCGACCGACAAGAAAAAGAAAGAATAGCTCCGCTCAGGATGGCGCGTTGACGCCGAGTTCGCGGCTCAGTTTGCTAACCGATTCGTTCAACGTATTTGCCTGCTCAAACAGCGGTTCGTAGCGTTTCCGCTCCGTGATGCAAAACGCGGCTAGCGGCTCGAACGCGACGGCGATTTCCTTGTAAAAGAGATCGATGGCATGCCGCATTTGCTGCTCGATCGCGTGGACCAGCTCGTCGCGCTTCTTCTCCATCTCGGTCGAGTAAGCGGTGAGAATCCTACGGCGTTGCGTAAACGCGACGATGGTTCCGAAGATCGCGGCCGACGCTGCCAGAACCCCGGTCACATCCGCCACGGACGCGCTGCTCATCGCGACGATCACCG
>DATBCW010000112.1:0-10362 GCA_036270255.1 Chthoniobacterales bacterium | reverse complement strand
CGTGGCGACCGAAGAGACGCATTCGGTCCGCGATTTCGTCGAGGCCGCGTTCGCCGTCGTGAAATTGCCGTCGGGAAAATATGTAAAATACAATCCGGCCTTCGATCGGCCGGCCGATCCGGCCCGGCTGGTTGGTTCGTCCGAGAAGATTCGGAGAGAACTCGGATGGCAGCCGCGCGGTTCGTTTAACGATCTTGTTCGCGAAATGGTCGAAGCCGAGCTGGCGGCGATCGATGCGTCTTCAACTTCCAGTCCACAACCATCATGAACGATTTTCTTCTCTCGTTTCTTCTCGGCATCGTCGAAGGCCTAACCGAATTCCTGCCGATCAGCTCGACCGCTCACCTGCGAATCGTCGAGGCGCTTTTCGGATTAAACCTGCAGGACAGCTTCTGGAAAATGTACACGATCGTGATCCAGCTCGGGGCGATCCTGGCGTTGCCGGTCTATTTTTGGAACCGGATCCTGAAATTCCTGACGACATTTCCCCGCGGGGAACGCGGCGATCGCACGATCCTCACCCATCCGCTGAGCCTGACCATGATCGCCTTCGTGGTGACGGCGCTGCCGGCATGGCTGTTGAAAAAGCAGATCGGTCAGAACCTGGAGAACCTGTCGGTTATGGCGTGGGCGCTACTCCTGGGCGGCATCGTCATGTGGATCGTCGACGCGCTTTGCACCCGGCCGCGCACGAATCACATGGAAGAAATGAATTTGCCGCAAGCGATCTGGATCGGCGCGGTCCAAATCCTCTCCGCTGTTTTTCCTGGGACATCGCGTTCGATGTCGACGATCGCGGCCGGCCAAACGGTCGGGCTTTCGCGCCCTGCTGCGCTCGAATTTTCGTTTTTCCTTTCCATGCCGACGATGGTGGTCGCGACTGGTTACGATTTGCTGAAGACTCTCCGGCCGCATCATGACGCTGCCGCAGAAGCCGGGCTGGCGCCGTTAACAATGAACGCGCACAATTGGGTGCTGGTCGCGATTGGGTTCGCCGTTTCGTTCGTCGTGGCGCTTGGCGTTGTCGCCTGGTTCATGCGCTGGGTCCGGGCCCGCGGATTCGCGCCGTTCGCGATTTACCGGATCATCGTCGGAATCGCGCTTCTGGTCGCGATCGCGCGAGGAATGCTTTAACCGACGACGATGGAAGCGATTCTACCGGACCTGCAAAGCGCCGTCCTTTGCGAGGACGTGCGTTGCGAGATCAATGGAATGCAGACGCTTGTTGGCGTGATCAATGTGATCCCGGCGCCGTCTGTGCCGGTTAATGCTCTGCGCCTTTGCATCTGGTCGCGCTGGTGCCGCGGCTCGGGAACATTTCGCCAGAAATCGCGGATCATCGGCGTGGACGAGCAACAGGTACTCGCGCAGGCCGAGGTTGAATTCGAGCTAAAAGAGATGGAAGGCCACGCGACGAACGTTCATTATTTCGGCGGCGTGCAGTTCCAGCAATTCGGCCTCCATCACGTTGAGATTTTTCTGGAGAACGAGTTGCGGCTCCGATTTCCGTTACCGGTGGTCCGGGTGACCCTGGCGCAGCCGCAATAATTCTACGTAAAATTTAGAACAGAACGCTTGCCAGGGGCGCGCCCGATGGTCTACAAAGGTCGCCCGCATGTTGCGAAGAGCTTTGCCCAGCCTGTTTTGCGCATTCGCGTTGGTCGCGCCGGCGTATAGCCAGGACGTCTTTGTCCCGCGCGAATTGAAGGCGCAGGCGGTCCATCCGCCGAAAGAACACAAGCCTGAGGCGAAATCGGAGAAGCCTAAGGAAACCGTCCACCGGGCCGAGACGGTCGCGGACGCTGAGTCGAAACCGTCAAAGGAATCCGCCTCGACTGCGGACACAGCCGCCAAGCCGAAGAGCCCGAAGACCGAAAAGATTGTGGCGAAAACTGACAAGCCCGCGGCGCCGAAGGAAAAAGCGGCCCCGGCAAAGGATGATCTGCCGACAATCAAAGTGGAGAAAACGGCAACCGCGAAGGAACCGGCTGCCGTCAAGACTGTGGCGAAGACCGACGGTCCGAAGGAGAAGAAGGACAAGGTCGCTCCGGAAAAAGAAAAAGCCGAGGCCGATACCTCGACGATCAAAGTTGCGAAGGTCGCCGCGGCGAAATTTGCCCCGGCTAAGGAGAAGGCCGACAAGCCCAAGGAGAAATCCAAGGAAGAGAAATCCGTGGCCAAATCTGAAAAGGCCCCCGCCAAGGATAAGAGCGTCGCGAAATCGGACGAAGTGAAGGTGGAGACCGTGACGACGAAGACGGAAAAGGAGAAGCCGGCCGCGAAGGACCATCCCGCGACCGTCGCCGCGTCGAAGTCGTTAAAGGAAGAGAAGAGTCCAGCCAAAGAAGAACCGAAAGTTTCGAAGAACGAACCGGCCAAGACGGTGAAGAGCGAGGCGACCGTCGCGAAAAACGAGCCGGCGCCGCCGCGTGAAGGACCGGTCAAAGCGTTACCGACCAAGTCCGAGATGGTTTCAGTCCCGTCGCAGAAGGAACCGCCGCAAATCATTCCCGCGATGAGCAGTTCGCTCGATAGCGGGTTTACCAGGATCGCGGACGGATTTGATTTCCCGGTCGGTAAGCCGGACGCAGAAGGTTACTATAAGGCGCGCGGGTTTCGGCCCGGCGGTCACGTCGGAGAAGATTGGGACGGAGTTCGCGGTGGCGACACTGATCTCGGCGATCCGATCTACGCGGCCGGCGACGGCATCGTTGTTTTTGCGCGCGACGTCCATCTCGGCTGGGGGAACGTGGTCATTCTCCGGCACGCTTATCGAGACGGCGGCAACGTAAAATACATCGACTCGCTCTATGGCCATCTCCAGAAAATGCTCGTCAGCCGCGGCCAGCGGGTCTCGCGCGGCCAGCAGATCGCGACGATGGGGACGGCCCACGGCCAATACGACGCGCATCTGCATTTCGAGATTCGGAAGAACCTCGAGATCGGGATGAGCCGCTCAAAGTTCCAGAAGGATTTCAACAATTACTTTGATCCGACGCAGTTCATCAATTCGCATCGGCACCTGTCCGGGGGCGGCGCCAATTACAAAGTGGCGATGAATACGTTTACCCACGATTGGGAATACCACTTCGATAAGAACCGCGACTTCGCTTCGCGGAAGCGGAGCACCAGCCAATCCGCAGCGGCGCTGCGGGCGGCGCTCACCAGTCGCTAGCGACTGGAAATCCCAGGTTCCAAATCTCAAGCTCCAAGGAAGTCCCAAATGGGCAAAGTCCCAAGCGACGCATATCCCCAACGTTGCCGCGACAGATTTGAAAATTTCTTGGGATTTGGACCTTGGGAATTGGAATTTCTTGCGCGCTCCGCGCGCTAGAGTTTCCCCATCAGCGCGAGGATCAGGACGATCAGCAAAACGAGACCGATTCCGCCGAACGGATAATAGCCCCACCCTGAGCTGTAGCCCCACCCTGGATACGCTCCGACCAACAACAGGATTAGAATAATCAGGAGAATAGTGCGCATCGCGCGAGGGTAGTTGGCCGATCGAAGCGCTGACAATGCTTTTCTTCATCTAATGCTCCTGATCATGATCGTGCTCCTGATCTTCTGAGTAAGTACGGCGTCAGCCCAGGATCATGAGCAAGATCAGGATCATGAGCAGGAGGAATTCGAAATCCCTTGCAGGGGTTCGGGCGCATCCTATCGTTTTGCGCAGTCCCGAATGTGTCCGAGACCGGATGCGTCGGGACGATTTATTGTTTCCATGGCCAACACGATTTTGATCGGCGCGCAGTGGGGCGACGAAGGCAAAGGCAAGATCATTGATGTGCTGACCGCGGACGCCGATATCGTGGTGCGCAGCCAAGGCGGAAACAATGCCGGGCACACCGTGATCCATCGCGGGACGAAATACATTCTGCATCTGATTCCCTCCGGTATCTTGCGGCGTGGTAAACGTTGCGTCATAGGGAACGGCGTCGTCGTCGATCCGGTGGCGCTCGTCACTGAGATCGAAGGATTGCGCAAACTCGGCGTCCACATTGGCAGCAACCTGCTGATCAGCGATTGCGCCCACCTCGTGCTGCCGTATCACCGCTCCCTGGACGAACAACGCGAGTTGCGGAAAGGCCATACAAAAATCGGCACGACCAAGCGCGGGATCGGCCCCGCCTACGGGGACAAGGCCGCGCGGACCGGGCTGCGGATTTCCGATCTGATCCAGCCGGTTTTGTTCTCGAAAAAATTGCAGGCCAAAATTCGCGAGAACAACAATATCCTGCAGGCGTTCGGCGCGGAGCCCATCAATTACCGCGAAGTAAATGAAAGCTATCTCGCCGCGGGCCGGAAACTGCGGCCGTTTGTGACGAATACCGTCGTCTATTTGCACCGAGCATTGCAGCGCGAGAAGAAAATCCTGTTCGAAGGCGCGCAGGGAACATTTCTCGATATCGATCACGGGACGTATCCGTTTGTGACTTCGTCGAACACGACCGCGGGCGGCGCCTGCACCGGCTCCGGAGTTCCGCCGCACCGAATGGACCGCGTGGTCGGCGTGATGAAAGCGTACACCACGCGCGTGGGCGAGGGAGCGTTACCGACGGAAGACGCAGGCCTTGCGCATAAGCTCCACGAGATGGGGCGGGAATTCGGCGCTACCACGGGACGAGCCCGGCGTTGCGGATGGTTCGACGCGGTTGCGACTCATTACGCGACCATGATCAACGGCATCGATGAACTGGCGGTGACGAATCTCGATGGCCTCGACGGCGTGGATCCGATCCGGGTGTGCGTGGCGTATCGCTTGAACGGCAAACGGCTCGACGTTCCGCCGAGCGATGCCGCACAGCTCGAGAACTGCGAACCGATCTACCGCGAGTTTCCCGGCTGGAAGAAAGCCACTCAGGGCGCGAAGAAGTTTTCCGAATTGCCCGCCACGGCGCGGAGCTATGTGCGCGCGATCGCGGAGCTGACTGGCGCGCCCTTGCGAATCGTCAGCGTCGGACCGACGCGAAGCGAGACGATCATTCTCTGACGGCCATGGCTGCGGCGCCCAAACTAGTTCCGCGTCACGTCGCGATCATCATGGACGGGAATGGCCGTTGGGCGAGGACCCGCGGGCTGCCCCGGATCAAGGGCCATGAGAAAGGCGCCGACGCTGTCCGGGAATGCGTAGAAGGCTGCGGTGAGTTAAAGATCGAATTCCTCACGCTCTATGCGTTTTCCGCCGAGAATTGGCAGCGGCCCAAGACCGAAGTGTTCGCGCTCATGCGGTTGCTGGAAAAATTTCTGAAAGAAAAGACGCCGGAGCTGCTCGAGAAAAATGTTCGACTCCAGGCGATCGGGCGGCTGACGGATTTGCCGCCGAGTTGCCAGAAGCAATTGCACGAGTCGATCGAAAGGACGTCGGTCAACACGGGTCTGACTTTGATTCTCGCGCTGAGTTACGGCGGCCGGCTCGAGATCATTGATGGGATCAAGAGCCTGCTCCGCCAGATCGAGTCCGGGCATATCGATCGGGCGATGATCGATGTCGACATGTTCAGCAAGCATCTCTACACGCGCTACTATCCCGATCCCGATCTGCTGATCCGCACTTCCGGTGAAATGCGCCTGTCGAATTTTCTCCTCTGGCAACTTTCTTACACGGAGATGTATGTGACGCCGAAACTCTGGCCCGATTTTACGAGGAAAGATTTGTTCGAGGCCGTCGAAGATTTCGGGAGACGAAACCGACGTTACGGCGCGGTGGAGTGATTAAACGAACGCTTCGGCCACGGAATCCGCGAGCAACTTGCCGCGGGGCGTGAGAACGAAATTGCCGCTCTGCTTTCGCAACAGTCCGAGCGCGACAAATTCGTTGCTCTCGTTAGGCCATGAAGCCAGTTCGCGGGACGAAATTCCTTCGCGGGTTCGCAACGCCAAAGCAATCCGTTCCGTGCGCTTCATCTCCGGCGTGAGAGCTTCCGTGGATCCGACCGCCGACGCGCCGGCGAGGATGCGGTCTGCGTAAGCGCGATAATCGCAGACGTTCTGCCAGCGTTTCAGGCGGACCGTCGAAAAGGCGCTCGGACCGATCCCGAGGTAGTCGTCGCCGCCCCAGTAACCGCGATTATGTGCCGACGCGAAACCCGCCCGCGCGTAGTTCGAAATTTCGTAATGTTCGAAGCCCGCGCCTTCGAGCATCCGCATCGCGCTCTCCAGAAATTGCGCGTCCGATTCCGGATCTTCACGGAACTCGCCGGTCGCGTGACGCAGAAAAAATTCCGTGTCTTCCTCGTAGGTCAGGCAATAAGTCGAAATGTGCTCGGGCCGGAGCGCGATTGTTTTCGCGAGGTCTGCTTCCCATTGCCCAAGCGTCTGTCCGGGCAACCCAAACATCAGATCGACGCTGATGTTGGTGAATCCAGCATCGCGCAAAATATGAAACGACGTTTCCGCTTGCGCCGCGTTATGCTCGCGCCCCAGCAGCTTCAGCAATTCGTCGTCCCACGATTGCACGCCGAGACTCGGCCGAGTCGCGCCCATCTGCCGCAATAGGGAAGCCTTGCGTGAAGAGACACTTCCCGGATTCGCTTCCACGGTCCACTCCACCAGCTGCGACAGATCGAGGCGCTCCCGCATTCCTCCCAGCAAGAATTCAAGCTGTGCCGTGGTCAGCGCCGTTGGGGTGCCACCGCCAAAGAAAATCGTCTCGATTTTGAGCGGGAAGTGTTCGCGCACGTTCTCGATCTCCTTCAGAAGCGCCTCGCAAAATCGCTGCGTCTGCGAGCTATCCGCCCGCTCTTTGTAGAAGGCGCAGTAAGGACAAATTCGCGCGCAGAACGGAATATGAACGTAGAGATGCCGGATCGCCTCTAAGGTTCGACATTGGACGTTGGACGTTGGGAGTTGGACGTTTTCCCCATCCCCCATAAACTCGTTCTCACC
This sequence comes from Chthoniobacterales bacterium, assembly GCA_036270255.1. GTDB lineage: Bacteria > Verrucomicrobiota > Verrucomicrobiia > Chthoniobacterales > UBA10450 > AV80. Next base: position 3,474 of record DATBCW010000112.1, on the reverse strand, counting down.
TTTCATCGTGCGGATTCCGATCTTAGCCTCTTTTCTCGTCTGCGCCTCCCTCTACGCGCAGGTCATCCCCGGTCAGTCGATCGTATTCTCCGCCCACGATCCCGCCGCGATCACTCAATACCAGACCAATCCCTCGGTGGTGCGCGGCATGGTCAACCGGCTGGTCCTTGCTGTAACCGGCCAGCCCGATCTCACCCGCGCCTGGCGCTCCCTCGTTGCGCCTAACGACAAGATCGGCATCAAGATTTCCGCGGCCGGTGGCGAGCTTTTCACGACTCATCGCGACGTGGTCAATGCCATCGTCGACGGTCTCGTTGCCGCTGGTCATCCCCGCGAAAAAATTATTGTCTGGGACCGCAGCCTCGGCGGAATCAAGGAAGCCGGTTATCGAACCGACAAGGAAGGTTATCAGATCAGATCGATCGCGCCGCGGGATGGCTACGATCCCAAGGCGATTTTTACCGCGCCGATGAGTGGAAAATTGATCTGGGGCGACCTGGAGTTTCGTTCCGATCGCGGCCGGATCCCGCTCCTCTCCGACCAGGAAGCGACCAGCGAGGATAGCCATTTCGCCCGCATCCTTACCAGTGAAGTCACGAAAGTGATTAACGTCCCGGTGATGAGCGATAGCGGGAGCTGCGGCATCGCTGGTTGCATTTACAACATGACGATCCCGAACATCGACAACTGGCGGCGGTTCACCCAAAGCCCGTGGGGTCAATCCGCGATCGCGGAGATTTATCTCAACCCGACGATCAGCTCCAAGGTCGTGCTCAACATCATGGATGGATTGCTGGCGCAATATGCCGGCGGGCCGGATCCGCAGCCGAACTTCGCGATTCATCATGCCACCATTCTTGCGAGCAAAGATCCGGTCGCGATCGACGCCTTAACCGTTCGTCAGATCGAGGAATGGCGAGCCAAAGCGCGCTTGATGCCGATCACACCGCTGGCGCAACACGTCCAGGCCGCTGGGCAGCTGCGGATCGGTAATGCCGAGGTCATCGAAGTGCGCAACGTCGGGCGGTAAACTCGATGGAGCGCAATTCTCTTCGAGGTCCGCTGCTTCGCTCGGTTTCGCGCTCATTTTATCTTTCGCTCCGCTTTTTGCCGAAAGCGCTTCGCGATCCGTTGTCGCTCGCCTATCTCCTGGCCCGCGCGACGGACACGATTGCTGACACGACCGCGGCGCCGGTTGCGTTGCGAACCGAGGCGCTCCGCCATTTGGCGGGGATGATCCAGGGGAACGCGTCCGAGGAAGGGGCCGCGAAGTTACATGAATCGTTTGTGCCGTTGCAGCGCGACAAAGCCGAGCGCGTCTTGATCGAACAAGTTCCAGCATTGCTCGATTGGCTCGGCGAACTATCCGCCGAGGATCGCGAGGAAGTGCGCAGCGTTCTTCTAAAGATCAACCGTGGACAAACGCTCGACCTGCAACGGTTCGGCGCCGGCAATGAAATCCGCGCGTTGAAGACCGCCGCTGAGCTGGACGAATACACCTATCTTGTCGCCGGTTGTGTGGGCGAATTTTGGACGCGCGTCTGTTTCGCGCACGTGAAGAATTTCAGCGCGCGTGCCGAATCGGACATGAGCGCGCTCGGCGTGCAGTACGGCAAGGGTTTGCAGCTTATCAATATTATGCGCGATGCCGGCAACGATCTTCGCAATGGCCGCTGTTATTTTCCGGAGGAGGAACTGGACTCGTTAGGCCTGGAGCCCCGGGACATCGTCGCCGATCCCTCGAAGCTTTACCCTGCCCTAAAGAAATGGCGCGAGAAAGCGGAGAAGCGGATCGAGGCCGGAATCGATTACGCCGGTGCGATTCGCAACCGACGGGTCCGTTTCGCGACCGCATTGCCGGCTTTGATCGGTGCGCGCACTCTCACCCTTTTGCGAGAAGCCGGGCCGGAAGCACTGACCCGTCGAGTCAAGGTCTCGCGCGACGAAGTCCGGAAATTAATCGCGTCGAGCGTGCTCGCATCGCCTCGCTCTCTCCAACGAGCGTTTGAGAAGCTTCGCTAGAACGAATAGACGCTTTACGTGAAATATTTGCGTTGCTTCTCGCTGATCGATTTCCCCAATCGCTCCAGCACTTGCAGCATGTCCTCCCAGACTTTCCGCTTCTCGGCCGGCGCCTGGTTGCGCAGCAGGTAGGAGGGATGATACGTGATCATCAATGGCGTGTCCTGATGCGAGTGCCAGCGGCCCCGCAGGGCGTGCATGGGTCCGCGCGTGCCGAGCAATCCTTCGACCGCAGTTGCGCCCAGAGCCACCAACACCTTCGGCCCGATGATCTCGATTTGCTCCGCGAGATACGGCAGACAGGTCTGCATTTCCTCCGGCGTGGGCGGTCGATTACCGAAACTGCCGCGCGGCATGTCGGGCCGGCATTTCAAAACATTCGCGATGTAAACGTCGGCGCGACTGAAACCCATTGCCGTGATGATCTTCGTAAGCAATTGACCGGCGCGCCCGACGAATGGTTCGCCCCGCGCGTCTTCATCTGCGCCCGGCGCTTCGCCGATAAACATTAATTCCGCGTCGGGACTACCGACGCCGAAAACGGTCTGGGTCCGCGAGCGCGCGAGATGCGGACATTTCGTGCACGGAGCAACGCGCGTCTGAATTGCGGCGAGAAGCGCGACTTTGCTGCCGGCCACGCGAGTTGGATTGGCCGGGGCTGGTGGAACTTTGGTGCGCAGCTGCGCCAGAGAATTCCTGGAAGCGCGCGGTAATTTGCCGCCGGTTTCGCGCATCTGCTCGAGCGCCTCCAGCACGAGATCGAGCGCCGGAGAGAATTCGATGGCCACCCGCCGACCATCAGAGTTTTTGCACAAAATCGCAATTCCTTTGATGCTGCGAGAGCCAAATGAGCCTCGCGCTTTCCGATTACGATTATCTCCTCCCGGAAGACCTGATCGCCGCTCGGCCGATGCCGAACCGCGGGGACTCGCGGATGATGGTTCTGCATCGGGACGAGCAGCGAATCGAGCATCGCAAATTCGTCGAGCTGTCCGAATTTTTGCAGGACGGCGATGTGCTGGTTTTGAACAATACCCGTGTCGTAAACGCGCGCCGGTTTTCCGATGACGGCAAGATCGAATTCCTGTTCCTGGAAAAAGAGGGACCGCAACGATGGAAATGCCTTGTTCGCCCCGGACGCAAGATGAGGCGTGGCGCGCAATCGGTGATCGCGGGCGTGGCTGTGCGCGTGGAAGACATCTGTCCGGATGGCGAGCGGATCGTTTCCTTCGAGCGCGAATTGGATCCGTGGGAAGGCGGGATGGTTCCGTTGCCGCCCTATTTGCGCCGCCAGGGCGATGTCGACGATCTGGAGCGCTACCAAACCGTTTATGCGGACGCGCCCGGAGCGGTGGCGGCGCCCACGGCTGGATTGCATTTCACTTCGCAAATGCTGGCGGCGCTGCCGCACACCTTCATCACTCTGCACGTCGGGGCCGGGACGTTTCAACC
>DATBCW010000111.1:0-42420 GCA_036270255.1 Chthoniobacterales bacterium | reverse complement strand
CCTCATCTGGAGCTCGACCTGGCTCGCGATCAAATTCGGGCTCCGCGATCTGCCGCCGATCTCCTTCGTCGCGATTCGCTTCATCATCGCGGTGGTCGTTCTTCTCGCGATTTCGATCGGCCGCGTGCCTCTGCTCCCGCCTAATCGCAGCGATTTCAAACTGCTCGCCTGGACTGGTGTCCTGATGTTCTGCGTCAATTACGCGTTGCTGTTCTGGGCCGAACTTTACGTCTCATCAGGTCTCTCCGCCGTCCTCCAGGCCACGATTCCGATTTTCGGAATGGTCGTCGCGCATTTTATCATTCCGAGTGAACCGCTTCGCGGGGCGCGAATTGCTGGCGCGGTGGTCGCGCTGGGCGGCGTCGCCGTCATTTGTTCGCGGCTCCTGGATTTTGGCGGGTTGCTGGCCTTTTGGGGTGGTGTCGCGATCGTCTTTGGCGCCGCGGGAGCTGCGTTCTCGAATGTCCTTCTAAAAGCACGCGCGATTCGGCTCGCGCCCGCGATGATTGCCGCCTGGCAAATGATCTTCGGTCTCGTGCCGCTCATTGTCGCCGGCCTGTTGCTAGAGGGAAATCCCCTGCGCTTTCATTGGACCGCGCGCGCGACCTTCTGCCTGTTTTATCTCGCGATCCCCGGCTCCGCTTTGGCGTTCCTGCTTCTCTACTGGCTCATGCCGCGAATGTCGGTGACGAACCTGCAAACGATCTCGTTCATCACGCCACCGGGCGCGGTCCTCTTTGGCTGGTTCCTCGGCGGCGAGCGTTTCAATCTCTGGTCGCTCAGCGGCGGCGCCCTCATCCTCATTGGCGTCTGGCTGATTTTCCGCAAGGCAAAGCCGGCGGAGCTGGAGGAGTGCGAAACCGCGTTGTCGCAGGGATGAAATTCCTGCTCATCCTCTTGATCATGATCCTGCTCTTTTGGGTTGGCGGAGCTTCGTGGGAAAGATCAGGAGCACGATCAGGATCATGAGCATGAAGGAAAGCCGGGGCCGCGAAATCGAGCGGAAATTCCTTGTCAGGAAATTGTCGAGTGACCTAACGAGTTATCCGAGCAAGGAAATTTCCCAGGGTTATCTCGTGAGCATGGACAATGGGCTGCAGGTGCGGCTGCGGAAAACCGGCGAACGTTTTTCGCTCACTTACAAACGCGGCCGCGGCAAAGTGCGCGAGGAGCGCGAGGTGGAATTGACGGCGGAACAATTCGGCGCGCTCTGGCCGGCGACGGAAGGCAAGCGCCTGGTAAAGACTCGCTACGAGATCCCGTTCGGCGAGAGGACGGTCGAAATCGATCTCTATCATGACCGGCACGAAGGCCTCGTCGTTGCTGAAGTGGAATTCGATGACGAAGAAGCCGCGAAAAATTTCCAACCGCCGGATTGGCTCGGCGACGACGTCGCCGGCGATCCGCGTTACAGCAATCAGCTACTGGCGTCCTGATCGCCAGCGCCGGACCGTTTCCACGCCCGTCCAACAAAACCCCAGCCAGGCCAGGCCGACGGCAACCGCGCCGATCACGTCGGTGAAGTAATGAGCGCCGAGATAAATTCGGCTTGCACCGATGAGCGCGATCACCAATGCGGCCGTGCTCCCTACCATGATTCGCCGGCGCCAGCCGTGGATGGAATATCCGATAGCGAGGGCAAGCACGCCGTAGAAGATCGTGGCGCCCATGGTATGGCCGCTCGGGAACCCGAAACTGGAAAGCGTGACCAGTGGGTTTTCCAGGACTGGCCGGTGTCGATGAAACAGATGCTTGAGCACGAGGTTCAGGAACGCTCCTCCGCCCACGGCCAGCGCCACTGAAAGAAGCCGGTAAAACGATCGACGGATTGCCAGAATCGTCGCCACGATAGCCGAGGCAGCCGTTAGAAAAATAACCGAACCGAAAAAACTGACGGTTCGCCAAAACGTGGTGAGGGTTGGGGTGGCGTGAGTTTGAAACCACGCCGTAATGCCATTGTCTAATTGGCGCGTGGCGGAGTCCCGCGACATGTCTTCCGCGATATCTGCAAACCACCAAGTCGTCGCGATGATCACGAGCAACCCGATTGTGAGATGCAGGCCGAGATAACCCTCGCGCGAGAAACGAGCCCGCAGAAACCGAAGTAAGCGCTCCGAGGTCATTCGCGAACCCAGCCGGCGGTCGTATCCTGAAAGCGTTCGATCGAGAGAACATCGAAAAGCGCCGTGGTTGGCCGCCAGATTCGGCGCTCGATCGTGAGATTGGGCCGATCAATTCGAATCACGTTCAAAGAATTCGGCTGCCCCCGTCCGCGCGTCGAAGTGCTCGTGCCGGACGAAACGATGATCGCGGAATAGCCCGGCAGCTGGTAGCGCTTCGCGGTTTGGCTGGTCTCGGCGACATGAAAATGTCCGGCCAGAAGCAGGTCGACGCCGCATTCAGCCAGGGTTTTCATCGCGACCCGCGAACGCCCGACTACGCGGCCCGAAGCGCCCGCCGGCAGATCGAACGGATGATGGGTCACGACAATCTTCGTGAGAAGTCCCGACGCCTTTTTCATTGTCGCCCGCAAGTCTTCCAACTGCCGCGCGTTGATCCGGCCATCCTTCCAGGTGAAGGCGCGTGCGGTGTTGACCCCAACCGCTGCGATCTCAGAATCGATGAAGGTCGGTTGCAGGTCGGTCGCGATAAAGCGCTGGTAACGGTCGAGCCTCCGTGTGAATCGCGCGAAAAGGTTGTGCAACGGCACGTCGTGATTACCCGGGACGACGATTTGCGGGAACGGAATCGCGTCGAGGAATTTTTTCGCGGCCAGAAACTCGGCGGTGCGGGCGCGTTGCGTCAGGTCGCCGGAGATCGCGACGAGGTGCGGTTGTAATTGGCCGATGAACTTCACCAAGGGCGTGAGGATTAACGGATCGATCCGTCCGAAATGGAGATCGGAAAGGTGAACGACGATCCGCATTAGCCCGCTCCTTTCCGAGGAACGCGAACGCGCAAGGCCGCCGGCCGGCTGCGATACAGAAGTGGAGTCTCCATGAGTTCGACTTCGCCGTCGCACGCCACCAGAAGGCGGCGTTTTCGGGTCTCGATCCGGGCCTCGGTGACGCAAAAAGCATCGAAGTCTTTCGCCTGATCAACGCGGCCGAAGAGGGCGTGGAAGGCGAGCCGGAAAAGGCCCAGGCGGCCGGTGCGATGAGTCAGATACAATCCAAGATTGCCCGCATCCACGCAGGCTCGCGACCCAAGATTGAAGCCCGCGGTCTCATATTGATTATTGCCGACGAAAAGGAAAGCGCTCCGCCGAAAAAAAATCTCGCGCCCCTCGAACGCAATCCGCAAATCCAGAAACGGAAACCGGCGCAATGCCTGGATGGTCGCCCAGAAAAATGCCGTCCACTTGCCGCGGGAGAGACGTTGCTGCTGCGCCTCGCGACGGGAAACAATGTGCGGGTAAAGACCGAGACTAGAGTTGTTGATGAAGACCCGGCCGTTCACTTCGGCTACGTCGACCGCCGCGGTGTCGCCCTCGGCGATTGTCCGCACGGCATTCTCGAGATCGAGCGGAAGGTGCAAGTCTTTGGCGAAATGATTCAGAGTGCCCACAGGCAGCACGCCCAGGATTTTGTCCGAACCGACCAGCGCGGCCGCGACGGTGCTGATCGTCCCGTCACCGCCCGCAGCCACGATCACCGGCTCAGTGGTTCGAGCGGCTTCGCGAGCGAGGGCGGCGATGTCCCTGGTTTGATCGGGATGCAGGACATGCGGTTCCCAGTCGTGGCTTCGGAGAAGCTCCACGATTCGGGCTTCGGGATCTTCCCGGCCACCGGCGCCGTGATTCATGATAACGATCATCGAACTGGAATCGTTTGCGGCCTTCTTCCTGATTCCAACTGGTCCCCGCGAAAATCAAAAATTGAATCTGCCCGATTTTTCCCGTTTATCTGAGCAAGCATGCGCGAATATCACGATCTTCTCCGGCTCGTTCTCGAAAACGGCGCGCCCCGCGAAGATCGGACGGGGACCGGAACGCTGTCGGTTTTTGGGGCGCAGGCGCGCTTTGATTTACGGGAGAGATTTCCGCTTCTGACGACGAAGAAGTTGCATTTGAAATCGATCATTCACGAGTTGCTCTGGTTTTTGAAAGGCGACACGAACGTGCATTCGCTCAACGAAAAAGGCGTGACCATCTGGAACGAATGGGCCGACGAAAACGGCGATCTCGGCCCGATTTACGGTGCGCAATGGGTGCGATGGCGCAGCTCGGACGGCGCACCGGTCAACCAGGTCGATAACGTCATCGCGGAGATAAAGCGGAATCCGCAGAGTCGACGGTTGATCGTAAGCGCCTGGAACGTCGGCGAGCTGGAGAAGATGGCTCTGCCACCCTGCCATCTCCTCTTCCAATTTTACGTCAACGGCGGCGAGCTGAGCTGTCAGATGTATCAACGCAGCGCCGATCTGTTCCTTGGTGTTCCCTTCAACATCGCGTCGTACGCCTTGCTCACGATGATGGTCGCGCAAGTCTGCGATCTGCGGCCGGGCGACTTCATTCACACCTTCGGCGACCTGCATCTCTATCAGAACCATCTCGAACAGGCTCAGGAACAACTTTCCCGGGAATTCCGACCGCTGCCCCGGATGCAATTGAATCCTGCCGTGAAGAGCATCTACGATTTCCGGTTCGAGGATTTCGGTCTGAGTGAATACGATCCGCATCCTGCGATCAAAGCGCCGATCGCAGTTTGAATTTTTCCGCGGCGCAGGCGTCCAAAGACGCTACATGGGTTGGAGAAAAGGGATTCTTCTCTGCGCATTTCTCGTCGCGGGCGCGACGGTAGGTCGCGCGCAATCGGGTTACTCGGTCGAAATCGATCTCGAGCAACAGACGGCTTATCTCATTCGCGGGCGGCGCATTGTTCTGGCGAGCGAGATTTCAACTGGACGTTCCGGGCATCTTACCGAGACCGGTTCCTTCAAAATTATTGAGAAGGAGCGCAACCATGTCTCGTCGCTCTACGGCAAGATCGTCGATCGCAACGGTCGCACGGTCGTGACGGATGCGGACGCCGACATGGCGGTGCCGCGAGGCGGGAAATTTCTGCCGGCGCCGATGCGCTATTTCATGCGCTTCCACGACGCAACCGGAATGCACGCGGGATATTTGCCGGGTTATCCGGCATCGCACGGCTGCGTCCGGATGCCGGAACAAAATGCGATCGCTTTCTTCAACGCGGTTGAAGTGGGCACGCCGGTCCACGTTTTCGGGCGAACGCCGCGGACCCGCGAATATTTCCGTTACGGCCCGCAGCCCGCGCAGCCGTTGTATCAGCGGCCGATGCGCCCGCGATTTTCGCCTCCACCACGACCGGACTATCCGGATTGGAATTGATCAGTTCGGCGGTGGCGGCGGCGAAGCCGTCGTGCTCGCAGTCGTCGGGGCGCGATTGAGATCGACGAGATCCTTCAGGATGTTGAGCGTCTCGTCGCGTTCGGGATCGATCGCCGGTTCTTTCGTTCCGTCGTCGTTGCCCAGCGCGGTATCGGAATCGGAATCATCCGCCGCTTCGGGAGCGGCCTTGTTGTTTCCGTTCTTCTTGTTGGCCGCGAGATTTCCCGGGAAAATGACGGGCTGCAGATTCGGCTTGTCGACGTTGTCGAGGGTGAGGCGGATCATTTGCATTTGTTCGTCGTTGCGAGCGAGGCGTTCTTTCGCCCGCGTTTCCTTGCGAAGCTTGTCTTCGTTCAACTCGGCTTTGCGCGTGTCTTCGTTCAACGAAATCCGGTTTTCATCGAGCCGCTTCCGCAGCCGATCCATGTCTTCCATGACGTAGTGAAATTCGGGATTCGCCTGGACGCGCGCTTCGGAGCGGCGCTTCAATTCGTCGATGAACAATCCGCGGCCTTCCGACCATTTCGAGAAGCGTGCTTTCGGCACCTCATCGTAGCCGAGACAATTTTTCAGCGCGCCTTCACCGAACTCAGGCAGATCGCTCAGGGTCGGCAGGACAATGTCCGACGCCACGCCGTGGAGCTGGGTCGAGCCGCCCGCCACCCGGTAAAACTTTTGGATCGTCAATTTCAGCGCGCCATCTTCCTGGGACCGGCTACCGAGCAGCGAAGTGAATCGCCCGATCTCGAGGATCGTCTGGACCCTGCCTTTCCCGAAGGTGTTTTTGTCTCCGACGATCAAGGCGCGTCCGTAATCCTGCAGGGCCGCCGCAAAAATTTCGCTAGCCGACGCGCTTTGCCGGCTGGTCAACACGATCATCGGTCCGCTGTAAGCGATGCCCGGATCGGGATCGCTCGAGACCACGATGTTGCCGTTGGAACCTTTGGTCTGCACGATCGGACCCGATTTCAAAAAGAGCCCGGTCAACGCGATGGCTTCTTCGAGCGAGCCGCCGCCGTTCCGTCGCAGATCGACCACGAGCCCGGAAATATTCTCCTTCTTCAACCGCTTCAGGAGCTGGAGCACATCCTTGGTCGTGCTCTTCTGATGCCGATCCATGTCGGCATAAAACGAGGGCAACGTGATCCATCCCAGCTTCACCGGGTCGCCGTTTTCGTTCTTCTTAATAATGATGTCGGCGCGCGCTTCCTGGTCTTTCAGCTTAATTTCGTCACGGACCAGATCGATCGTCTTGCGCTTGGACGGGTCGGGTGAATCCGCCGGGATAACCAAGAGGCGGACCTTCGTCCCTTTCTTGCCGCGGATTTGGTCGACGACTTTGTCGAGCCGCATGTCGCGCACGTCGGAGAACTCGCCGTTGCCCTGCGCAACTGCCGTGATTCGGTCGCCGACTTTCAGGCGTCCATCGGTCTGGGCCGGACCGCCCGGCACCAGACTTTCGATTTTCGCGTAGCCATCCTCAGTCCGCAGCATCGCGCCGATGCCGACCAGCGAGAGGCCCATGTTGATGCTGAAGTTCTTCAGGTCGGCTTTGCTGAGATATTCCGAGTGCGGATCGTAAGCCTGGGCGAGCGCGTCGAGGAAAATCTTCACCTGCTCGTCCCGGTCCTGTTCGTGAACGTTGCGGGCGAGCCGCTCGTAGCGCTTCGCGATCAGTTTGGGACCGGGCTCGATCGGATGTTCGCTGAGATGTTCCTGGAGCAGCTCGCTCGTGATTCGGCCGCGCCAAATCTGGTCCGCCTCTGCTTCGTCCTTCGGCCACGGCGCCTTTTGCCGGCTCAACTCGATGGTGGTGTCGCTTTTGAAATCAACCGGCTCGCTGAGCTGCTTTTTGATCTTCGCCACGCGATCGTCGACCCGCTTGGTGTAGAGATCGTAAATCTCGTAGGCCGGTTTCACGTTTTGGAGGAGCACATCATCGTCGAGCGACGTGCCGTATTTCGCCGTCAGCATGTCGACGTCCTGCTGGGTTAGGAAGAGATGGCTGAAATCGAGGAGCTCAAGGTAGGTCTTGAGGAATTTCTTCGAGACTTCGTCGTTGAGCGACTGGTGAGTGTAATGCCCTTCCTCGAGGAGCCGGGCGACTGAGTTCGCCACATTGCCGGCGTCTGATTTCGCCAAAACCGGGGTAGCAATGAGCGCCGCGGCGAGGACAGCGGCGGGCAGGGCGAAAAGTGAGCGGAGAGGTTGCTTCATTCGAGAAAAGAGGTTTTGGACAGTCGCAGAATCCACCCAGAAGGCAAGAAAACCGCGCCGGTTAAGTTCATTCGTTGGTAGTGAGACAATCGGCTGGGCGGAACATTCAAAGAACGGCCGGTCGCCGCGGCCTTGCATGCAGCTTTCGTTCCTCCGGGTGGCCGCGAACTCTGATCGCGAGTAGTTTCCACCTGATGCAATATCAGACCTTTTGCGGCGGCATCTTTGAGACGAACTGTTACCTTCTCGACGCGCCTGAGGGGCCAATCCTCTTCGATGCTCCCGATGGCGCGTGTGATTGGCTCGCGGGCCAAGGGATAACCCCGAAGCTGCTCCTCCTGACCCACGGCCACTTCGATCACATTCCGGACGTAGCGAAGATCAAAAGCCGGTTCGGTTGCCCGGTTGGTTGCCATGCCGAAACCGGGCCGATGATTTCCGATCCGGAATTCTTCCGGAATGTCGGTTTCCAGCTCGAGATCGAACCAGTCGAACCCGATTTCCTGATTGAAGCGACTTCGGCGCGCGATTTCCTCGGCCTCGAGATGGAAGTCCTGGAAGTGCCGGGTCATTGTCCCGGCAGTCTCTGTTTCTTTTCGCGGAAAGATAAACTGCTCATCGGTGGCGATGTTCTGTTCGCCAGCGGCGTTGGTCGCTGGGATTTGCCCGGCGGCGACGGCGACCTGCTCTTCGACGGGATCAGGAAGAAACTTTTCCCGCTAGGCGACGACGTAACCGTCCTGCCCGGTCACGGACCCGCGACGACCATCGGCGTCGAACGCCAGACGAATCCGTTCATGCGATAGGCGCTACGAGCCGCAGCTGGCCGAGGTTATATCAGGAACCTCCTTGATCCTCACTCTTTCTCCGGCAGCAGCAAGACCATCCGGGTGAACTGGAGCATGCCAGCGATAAGGTGGATGAAGATGGAGAGGAAGAAGGGCCAGAACAGGTTCCACTTTATAATGTTGATGATTTGCAGGATCAGCGACGCAGCGGCCAGCATTCCGAGCCCGTAAAAGAGGAGTTGGCTCGGGCCTTTGAAGTGGTCTGGATTAAGGCGACGCGAACTTTTGTAGACGACAATCGCCCCGGGCAGCTGGAAGAGGATGCTAAACAGGCTGCATTCACGCCAGATCCAGAGCGGGGTGGGTTTGATCGTCAAAAGGAACATACCGAGAAGCGCGTAGGCCAGCGGGCAAATCGAGTTGTGCAAAAGGAGCCGGAGCCGGAACCGGTCGAGCGGCGACCATTGATGCAGTGATTGGGGACGGAAGACGACAACGACGCCGGCGAACCCGGCGAGCGCCACCGCGACCTGGGCGGCGATCCCGAGCGCTTCGTTCGGTTCCATGAGTTATGAATAGCGGACGAAGCGGGCCGGAATCAAGATTCGACGGCGGGGGAGTGACCTTTTACTTTAGCATTTAACTCATCCCGCCAATAAGGCGTCGGCATCCGATATTCAGGAGGATGAGACGATTCCTTCTCAGTTTTTTCGCGATCGTCCTCGGCGCCATTTGTTCGCTTCGAGCTGACGACACGGTGAGCGCGGTCCAGACTCGGCTGAAAACGGGAGGTTTTTATTCGGGTGAGATAAACGGCCGCTACGACAGCGAGACGGCTGCTGCCATTACTCGCTACCAAATTCGGAACGGGCTCAAAATTACCGGGAAGCTCGACGAACAGACAAGCTATGCCCTAGGCGTGTCGGCGACCGAGCCAAAGGGGCCAATGCCGCCCAAGTTCGGCGAAGACGTGTGGCGTCAGCTTCGAAAGACCGACCAAGCGGCCCTCGACAAACTCATCGCCGCGGCGGAGGCCAAGAAAGATCGGAAGCCGGTGAAACCAGCGGCAATCTCTGCCAGTCCACCGCCGCCGGCCGAGGCGCCGCCCGCGCCCGCGCCGGCTAATCCGCGGTCCGCCGAATACACGAGCCAACGTCTGCACGATTACATTGCGGCGTTTGTCCTGGCCGGGGTTAATTCACAGGCCGGGGACGAAACAGAGTTCTTCGCAGATCGGGTCGATTACTTCGGAGAGAAGGGCGTTCCCAGGGAAAAGATTCGGCGGGACTTGGAACATTACAATCAGCGGTGGCCCGAGCGTGGTTTCCGGTTGGCTGGTGAACTCGAAGTGAAGCCGGGCCAGGACCGCCTGAGTGTTTCGTTCCCGCTCCGATACGAATTACGGAAAGGCCCGAAACGCGCCAACGGCAAAGTCTGGAAAACGATCGTCCTGGAAAAGAGCGGTGCCGACGATTTCCAGATCGTCGCGGTGAACGAGCGCAAAATGAATTGAGACGCTAGGCGGCGAGCGCCTTCATTTCATCCGGAGTCAGTTTCAACTTCTCGGCGGCCATGTTTTCTTCGACATGTTTCACCGAAGACGTGCCGGGGATTGGCAGCATCATGGGCGACCGTTGCAGGAGCCAGGCGATCCCGATTTGATAGACGCTGGCGTTCTTCGCTTTCGCCGTCGCTTCGAGCACTTCCGATTTCAATCCGCGCATTCCGCCGACCGGCGCCCAAGGCATGAAACCGAGCCCTTCCTTTTCGCAGTAGGCGAGAGTGTTGTCCCACTTGCGGTCGTCGAAATTGTAACGGTTCTGGACGGTGACGATCGGCACCACCTTGCGTGCCCGCACAATTTCTTCCGGCGAGACTTCGGAAAGGCCGACGTGCCGGATCTTGCCCGCGTCCCGTGCTTCCTTGATCGCGCCTAACGACTCTTCCACGGGCACGTGTGGATCGATGCGGTGCAATTGCCAGAGATCGATTCGGTCGAGCTTGAGACGCTTGAGGCTGTTGTCGACGCACTGTTTGAGATACTCCGGCCGGCCGTTTGGGACCCATTGGTTGGGACCGGGCCGGGTGTGACCGCCTTTCGTGGCGATAACCAGACCTTTCGGGTACGGATGAAGCGCTTCGGCAATGAGGATCTCGCTCGTCTCGGGTCCGTAGGCGTCCGCCGTGTCGATTAGGTTCGCCCCCAGGTCGACTGCGCGCTTCAAAACGCGCTTCGCCTCTTCGCGGTCCTTCGGCCAACCCCAGATGCCGTCGCCAGTGATTCGCATCGCGCCGAACCCGAGCCGGTTCACCGTGAGGTCGCCGCCGATCTTAAAAGTGTCACTCATACTTTTTGTCGACTCGGCTCCAAACAACGGAGCCACTCCGACGACCGACAATCCAAGCCCGCCCGCCAGACTCAACCTGACAAATCTTCGCCGATCGATCCCGTTTTGCATAAGGGAAGGACGTTCACGGCGAATTGCTGTCAAGAAGGAGGCAATCCGACTTCTTCAGGATGACGTTTGCGCCAGTACCGCAACGCGGCGCTCACGGCCATAAAGCTCGGGTCCACGTGTTCGTAGTCAGCAATTTTCGATTCGGTAACGCCGGCGGCGCGTAATTCGCCGGCGACGTATTCGGCGAACGCGGGAGTCAGCGCATTTTCGTTTTCGGCCGCCCGCATGCGATCGCGGAACCAAAGCGACCAACGGACAACGCGTTCCTCGAGCGCGTCGAGGTGCGCATTAATATCGCCCGTAACCAAACCGAAATGAGGGAGATAAAGCTTTGCCGGATTTAGCCGTCGAATTTTGCCGATCGATTCGCGCCACCCTTCGATGTCGAGTTCGGGCGGAACAAAGGGCGGGGCCGCCGGACCGTCGCCGAGACGAACTCCGGCCACGTCGCCGCCGAAAACAGTGTCGTTCCAATGGTAAACATGGTGATGGCTGGCGTGACCGGGGGTGGCGATCGCGCGGATCTCGAACGGAGCCACGCGAACGACGTCATTGTCTTCCAAAACTCGGACGCGAGCCGCATCGATCGCGGAAAATTTCCCCCAGAGACGCTCCATGTCGTCACCGTAAAGACGGGTAGCCGATGCGACGAGCTTCGCGGGCTCGATGAGATGCGGCGCGCCGCGCGGGTGAACGTAAATCGTCGCCCCGAGCTCCGCGAAACGCCAGGCCGCGCCGGCATGATCGAAATGAATGTGACTCAGAAAAACGTGGCGAATGTCGCGTGGTTCGAAGCCGGCGTTGGAAAGCGCGGTCGCGACATTGTCGAAAGTCGATTCCGGACCGGTATCGAAAAGGACTGGGCCTTCCTCGGTCTCGAGGACCGTCGCGGCGATGATGCCGGGCCGATCGAGATGCTGAGTATCAAGAATATGGATCATCATTCTTCTCCACGCGGCGATAAACTTGGGTGCGGATTTTTCGGCGCGGTCCCACGGGCCGTGCGCGGCTCGTATTTGTCGATCGTGAGCCAATGTTTCTGGCGCACGGCATAAAACGGAAAGCTCACGACTGTCTTCGCTGTCGCCCGACTCAGACGAAACAAACGCGGGCCCCGTGATGGTTCGAGCACGTAGGTGAACTGGAACGTTGTCACTCGCGCCAGGATCCAAAACAAATGACAAGGCGACTGGAGCCCGACCTCCATTTTGAGAATGACAAAATCCTTGGAGCTCACCCAGAGTTTGCCCGCGAGGAGACTGAAGAAACGTTCTTCGCGTGAACGCGCGACCTGATTCGGTTTTGGCTCAAACGCAATCACGTAGGCGGATTCACCGCCGACCGTCGCATCCGGCAATCGCTTCCAATTATAGCGATCCCGGAGGTTATATTTCCGGACCGCTTCAACGGCGCTTTCCGACTGGTTCTTTTCCTCGGTTGAGTCCGGCGCCTTCGCTTTTGGCGAGGGCGAACTCGAAGACGAAGGCGAAGGGGAAGCGGCTGAGCTATCGGATTTGAAGAAGGAGAGTTTGCCTTCCATCCGCTCGCCTACGTATTCGAGAGGGCGCGGATCGCCAGGGCGGACAATCGACTGCCAGACACCGCGGGCGGTGACGTTGCCTGAACTGTCGAGCTGGTGAGTCGTGAGGGTCTGGTAATATTGCCAGTCCCGCAGGGCGACGCGTTGATTGTCGAACGCTGTCAGCGTGCGATCAAAAATTTCGAGGGCCGTAAGGTCTTTTTCCTGAGCCAGGGCCGACAACGTCGCCAGCAACAGAAAAGCGAAAGCGACTAAGTATCGGCAGCGCATCTAGGAGATGGTTATTTGCCGAGCCCGCGTTTGGTGACGAGGTAAACGGCGAAGCTGCCAAGCCAGTGACCGCCTTCATAGTGCGCGCCGGTCACCGCCGCGAGTCCAGCGCGACGATGCGCTTCCGCGGTTGCGATCAGCGTGGGCCGGCGCGGATCGTCCGGCGGCAACTTGGACAGGATTCCTTCCAGCATCCACGCACGGCTCAAATTCAAGCCATCCAGATGCGCCAGCTTCGGATCGCTTGGGTCTGGTGAAATGGCGAGGGGCAACCAAGACGCATTTTTTGTCGCGGGAATTTGCGGGAGAAATGCAGTCAGCCATTTTGCAAACTCGTCAGGCGCGGCGACTCGTCGCATGGCGTCTGCCTCGCCGAGGCAGGGAGAGAGGAAATCTTCGCCCGACGGCTCGTAGGCGAGCGCACAATCTTTATCGGCTCCAAAGAATTGCCGGATTTTCCCGCTGACCAGTTTTTCAAAGTCGTCATTCTTAGTGGCGCGCGCGTAGTCGAGCAGGAGGCCCAGGGCGAACCCGGATTGATTGTGCTCGCCGATCCGAACCGGATGGGAAAGTTTGGGCAGCCAGGTCTGGAGGCGCTCTCGGACGGCTTGTTCGAGCGGAGCCAGATTGGTCAACATCTCGCGCGCTTGCGGATCGTCCCACTCGGATAATTCGACGACGAGTTGCAGCAACCAGGCCATACCATACGGCCGCTCGAAACTGGCCCGGCCTTCGCCCCGCAGATACGCTGCTTCCTGTTTCAGGTTTTCCACGCTGAGACTTTTGCGCAACGCTTCCCGGGCTGGCTTCGCAAACGGCGCGTCGGGAAATGTCTTCACCAGCCGCACCAGTAACCAATGTCCGTGAACCGACGAATGCCAGTCGTAACATCCGTAGAATGCTGGAGTGAGTTTGCGCGGCGGCGCGACATCCGCGTCGCTGTTCAGCAAATGGCTGATCTTGTTCGGATATTCCTTTCCGACACACGCCAAGGCGAGATCAGCGAAACGCTGTGCTGCTTTCACGTCGAATTGCGGCGACGGCTCCTCCGCGATTGCTGCGGTTGAAAACAAGATCAGGAGTACTGGCGCCAATCTTCTCATTTAGCGGTCCGCCACTGTAGCGCATTCAGTCCGCAATTTCATTGACCGGTGGCTCGGCCTTCTCCAAAAGGATCACGGTGCTTCCCCAAGCCTCTCATCGGCCCCTCGCGTTCGTCATAGCGTCGCTTCTCCTGACGAGCGCAGTTCTGCGAGGCGACCCAACCCCGGCGAATTTTGGCTCGCGATCGTCCTTGCCATTACCGAGTAGCTTTCTGCCGGAACGCCTTCCTGTTTTCCAAAAAATCCTGACCAGCTTTCTCCAGAATGGCGACTATCTGAGACTCGGTTGGAGCACGGACAAAGGACTGCGCGATACTGGGCCCTTTATTAACGGGAAGATGTTCGGCGTGCATCCGACCGTGAGAATTTATTATTCGCCCGAGATCATGAAGTGGCTCGTGGCCGACCGGACCGGCACGATCCCGGACGGCGCGATGATCATTAAGGAGCAGTACACCGCGCCGGCAGCGCAGTATCAATTGCGAAAACCCGATCTGGTGACGGACTGGACAGTCATGATCAAGGACTCGAAAGGGTCAAAAGACGGCTGGTATTGGGCCGAGATCTGGAAAGATCAGGTCATCGATAACAACAATCCGCCGTACTCGGTGTCGAACGCCGGCTTCGGTCTCTACTGTCTTCGTTGTCACACCTCGGCGGAAAAGGATTTCACCTTTGCTTCGCTCAGTAACATCAAAGATTTTCCCGGCCAGCCGCTCTCTTACTTCGTCGATCTTTCCTGGGCCCCGCCGCCAAGCGCAACGGCCACACCTGAAACTGCGAGAATGGGCAAACCGCCGCCAGCAAACGCGCCGGCCCCAAAAGAAGTCAACCTGGGCCGCCGCCCCATGAGCCACCACGAAGTCACGGCATTGCTCGCGCCGGCGCAGGAAACCGCGGAAGCGCCGCATACCAGCCCGACGCCGAACCCGGCGTTCGTGAAGTTCTTCAACTCGATCTCGCCAGTCCCGTTGAACGACGTGAAAAAAATTCCGCCGGAGACCTACGATCACGTCGTGGCCGCTCATCAAGGACCGCAGCATTTTATCACGTCCGATTCCTGCATGGGTTGCCACAGCGCGATTTATTATGGCAACGCCATGGTTTACACCGGCGCGAAGAACGCCGAAGGCGACGCGCCGCTCATGAATGTTTCGCCTTACGGCGAATGGCGCTGGTCGCCGATGGGGTTGGCGGGGCGCGACCCGATCTTTTACTCACAACTCGATAGCGAACTGGCCTACTTGAAGACCTTCAAGGACAAGGCGGAAGGCGAGAAGCTCGCGCACGACGTCGTGAATACCTGTTTTCGTTGCCACGGCGTGATGGGCAAGCGGCAGTTCGAGCTCGATCACGGTCCGGCCGCGAACTTCGATCGCGAAGTTGTTTACGAAACGCGGATGACCGATCCGAACTTCAAGTATGGCGCCCTCGCCCGGGACGGCGTGAGCTGCGCCTCCTGCCATCACATCGTCGAAGATAAAACACCGAAGGGCGTTCCGCCGCTGACCCATTTCCTCGAACACTCGATCACAGGGCTGTTCGAAGTGGGGCAGGCGGATGAAATGCTCGGCCCGTTCGAAGACAACCTCATCGCGACCGACCCGATGAACAACGCCATAGGCGTCAAACCGAAACACGATCCGTACATTAAGAGCTCCCGGATGTGCGGCAGTTGTCACACGATCAATCTCCCCGTCGTCGATCAAAAACCGATGGGGCATAACCTCGAGCAACTAACTTATCTCGAGTGGCTCAACAGCAGTTTCCAAAACGAGTTCGGCCACAACGCGAACGCGCAGACTTGCCAGGATTGCCACATGCGGAATTCCTATCGCAACGCTGCCGGCACTTTCGAAGTGCCTGCGATCCAGCAGCCGATGGCGACAGTGCAGGACGATCAATATCCGGCGGTCGAACACCGTTTGCCGGGAGACAAAGTGCAGGTCCGCTTCCGCGACACCGGATTCGTGCGCCATCAGTTGCAAGGTCTCAACTTGCCGCTCCTCGAAATCTTTTCGCAGTTCATGCGGGACTCGAAATCGGGCGAGAAAAATTTTCCATATAATGAAGTGCTCGGCGTGCGGCAGAACGATTTCATGCTGACGGTGAACGCGGATTTGCCGAATGCGATCGACGCCTTTGTCGAGCAGGCGCGTAACACCACCGCCACGGTGGCCATCGCCCCCGTCTCAACGAGCGATGGGAAACTGGTCGCGAACGTCACCGTCACGAACAAGACTGGGCACCGATTCCCGAGCGGGGTGGGGTTTCGCCGCGCTTTCCTGGAATTTCAGGTAGCCGACAAGAACAGCGGCAAAGTGTTGTGGGCCTCCGGCCGCACCAACGAGCTCGGGATTATCGTGGACGAAAACGGCAAGCCATTGCCCTCCGAATTTTTCGAGCCGCGCGCCGACGCCACAGCGTCACCCCACCAGGCTTACCAGCCGCATTACTACGACCAGCCGGGGCACACAATTACCCGCCAGGACCAGGCCCAGGTTTTCGAAGAGCTCATGCTCGATGCCGACGGGAACTTCACCACCAGCTTCATTCGCCGCGACACGCCAATAAAAGACAGTCGCCTTTTGCCGCTCGGCTGGACCGAGCAAGGTCCAGATCCATCGTTGTCCGGCGAATTTCTGAAAGCGACTCATCCCCACGGCACGGGTGACGACCCGCATTACAAGGATGGCAGCGGCATCAGCGTCGTGACGTATGAAGTGCCGATTGCGGGGATTGATCCCGCATCGGTGACGTTATCGGCGACGCTGTATTACCAAAGTATTCCGCCCTACTACCTGAAGATGCGGTTCGAGCAGGCCCCGGATTTTCCCGCGACAAAACGTCTTTACTATCTCACCTCGAATCTCAAGACCGCGGGCACGCCCTTCGAGAATTGGAAATTCAAGATTGTCTCCACCAGCGCTCCGGCAACTCCCACTCGTTAGGCCAAACCTCAAGATGCGCTTGACGTTTCGTTAGGCCGTTCGGCATCATTCGGCCATGAAGAAGATTACTTCGTTCGCATTGTTTGTTGCCGCGCTGGCGCTCTATTCGTTCGCTTTTGCGGTCGATCAGCAGCCGCTCTCGAAATCGGAGCACGTCATGTTTTCGGGGTCCGATTTGAAATGGGGCGAGGCGCCGCCAGCGCTGCCCTCCGGCGCGAAACTCGCAGTACTTTCCGGCGATCCTGGAAAGCCCGGAATGTTCGCGATTCGTCTGCAAATGCCGGCCGGTTACAAAATCCCCGCGCATACTCATCCCACCGATGAAATCGTCACGGTAATTTCCGGGACGTGCAGTTTCGGGATGGGTCCGAAGTATGACGACGCCACGGCTAAAGAGGCGCCAGCGGGCGCCTTTGTTGTGATGCCAGCCGGCATGCAGCACTTCGCTGGAAGCAAAGCCGGGTGCGTCGTCCAGGTCCAGTCGATGGGACCATTCCATGTGACTTATGTGAATCCTGCCGACGATCCGCGCGGCGCGAAGAAGTAGTCGCTGGCGAGAATTAGCTTTTCGGTTCCTCGGCGATCTTCAACACGATCTTGCCGCGGGTGTGGTGCGTCTCGGCTTGTTGCGATGCTTTCACTGCATCGGTCAGCGGCAAGACTTCGGTGACGATCGGCTTGATCTTGCCGGCTTCGATTAGCTTCGTGATTTCGGCCAGCTCGTTGCCATCCGGATGACTCGCAATCGAACTGCCGCGAATCCCGTACTTGTCGAGCTGAGCGGGATCAGGCCGTGCGACGATAGTCGTGATGATCCCACCCTTCTTCACGATCGGGTAACTGCGCGCGAGCGTATCGCGCCCGACTGTATCGAAGACAACATCGACATCCTTCGCGACCTCTTCGAATTTGGTTTTTGTGTAATCGATCGCCACATCGGCGCCCAGTTGCTTTAGCAGATCCTGGTTCGCCGTGGATGCGGTGGCGATGACACGCGCGCCTTTCGCTTTCGCAATCTGAACGGCGAAACTTCCCACGCCACCGGAGCCGCCGTGAACGAGGACCGTCTGGCCTGCGCTCAGCTTCGCCGTATCGATCAATCCTTGCCACGACGTTAATGCTCCCATCGGCACCGCCGCCGCTTCGATGAACGTGGCCGACTTCGCTTTGAGCGCGGCTTCGTTCTCGGCCAGGACGGCAAACTCAGCCCAACCTCCACCGAAGAGCGCATAGCCGTAGACCGCGTCGCCTTTCTTGAACTTCGTGACCTTCGCGCCCGTCTTCTCGACTACGCCCGCCACGTCGTATCCAGGAATTAGCGGCAGATGGGTCCCGAACTCTTTGGCAAATCGTCCGCCGATCACCAGCGGATCTGCCGGGTTCACCCCGCACGCGATCACGCGCACGAGCAACTCATTTTCTTTCGGTTCCGGTCGCGGAATGTCTTCGTACTTGAGCACCTCAGGCGCGCCGTATTCGTGCGCGACGATCGCTTTTATGGTTGGCGCTGGTTGCGCCTTGGCAAGAGAGGAAAACGCCAGGGTCGTTAGGCCGAGGCAGGTGAGCAGATAGATTGATTTTTTCATACAAGGAATGGTGCTGGATCAGCGATGGCGCGCCTGTTCGGCACGGAGTTGGGCAGCCAGGGCGTCGGTTTTCTCGGCGATGTCATGAAGAACGCGCGACCCGTCCTGTAGCATGTCGGGATAGCGCGCATACTGAGGCCGAAGTTTTTTCGTTTCGAGATCGTAAAACGCGGCTTGCCCTTCGCCGAGATGGGGAACGATAAGTTGATCGCTGAGCTGCTGGTAATGGGCCATCGTGCTCAAGCCCGTGGCCGCGGCGGCATCCAGTTCCCGGATTCGGGCGATTGTTTGAATATCGAGCAGTTCGAGACCGCCGGCCTGGAGGAGCCAGGCGCTTTCGTTTGGATTGTAACTGCTCGACCACGCGATAGGTGAGATCTCGGGCATTTCCCCTTTTTCCAAGCGCGCCATAAACTGATTGATACGCCGGTCGTACTCCGGTGTGACTGTCTTAAGTTTGACCAAGCTCTGGACCGCGCCGCCTTCCAGATAACTCAGAATTTGCGCGCGCCGCTGGCGTTCCTGCTCGTGAATCTGGTGTGCGTTCAAAACGAACGCCGCATACACGCCCACGAACACGATGACCAATTCGATTAGCCGATGGGCAACGATGGAGGGCCAGCGGTGTCTGATTTGTCGTTCCGACACGGCCGCCGGCGGAGAAGGATTTTCTTCAGTCATTTCGCCGGCCCAGGGAACTCTTGATGTCGCCGGCCCAGACCGACAGCGCGAGGATCAGCGTCGCCCGCTTCATTTCGGCAAGATCGAATCGGCCTGATAGATCACGCCGTTTTTCACGACGCTATCTATGTCGGACGCGTTCTTGATATCGTCGAGTGGATTGGATTTCAGAATGACGAGATCGGCGAAATTGCCGGGCTTGAGCGATCCGATCTTTGCACCGGTGTCGCCACCGAACGTCTTAGCGGCGTTCGCCGTGGTGCACTGCAGAATCTGCATCGGCGTGAGACCGGCCTGTTTCATGAGCTGAAACTCGCGAAAGATCGCCGGGCCGTGGATCGTCCCAATGTTTCCGGCGTCGGTGCCCGTGGCAATGGTGATCCCCGCGTCCTCCAGCGTCTTCAAATTCTTGAGCGCGATGTCGTAGGTTTTCTGAATGCTCTCGAGAATCGGCTGCGGATTTTCCATCGCCTTCTTTAGCCGCTCGGGCCGTTTGTCCTCGGGAACTTTGGTCACGTCTAGCGAAGCGATGACTTCCGGGTTGCCCCACGCTTTTTCTTCGGGCGTGAGTTCCAGTTTGTTCGCGAAGGTGCGGCCGTAGCGCTCGAACACGACGAGCGTAGGGGTGAGGATCGTGCCCTTCTCTTTCAGCAATTTCACGAAAGAGTCGTCGACTGGTTTGTCGGTGACGCTGTGGACAAGAAGATCGGCGCCTTCTTCCGCCGAGGCGCGGGCGGCTTCCAGCTCGGTGGCATGAACCGCGACGCGCAGTTTGAGCCGATGACTTTCCTCGGCGACGGCGTGAACGACTGGCCGGAAAATCGCGGCCCGATCCGCATCGCTTTGTCCAGGTGTAGGTGACGATGAAGCGCTGGGCGATCCGCCTTCGCCTGGCTTCGGCGTGATACGTTCCGCCGGCTGCGCAGGTGGAACTATGTACCAGATCTTGATGTAATCCGGTTTCTGCGCCGCGAGTTTTCTCACCATTTCGCGTCCTTGCTCCGGCGTATCGATTTTCACGATCGGCGGGTCGCCCAGATCGAGCTGTGGACGGGACACGCTTGAGATCAAAGGTCCGGCGGCCGCTACTCGCGGTGCCTTCAGAGTCGCGTTCGCCTGTTTGCGCATTTCGAAATTCCAGAGCGGCCCGCCGATGTCGAGCACGCTTGTGATCCCGCAACGAAGATAACGCGCGAACGTGTCATCGAGATGCGAGCGAATCCAGTCGACCTCCTGTTTGTAAGGGCGAATGCTGTTGAGATCGAGGCCGTCCGGACGGGTGTAAATGTCGCCGGATTGAAAGAAGTGAACGTGGGTGTCGATGTAACCGGGCAGAATAAACTTGCCGGTCGCGTCGATAACGCCGTCGCCCTTCATCGGCATTTCTTTGCTGTTTTGGACGATCGACGTGATGTGGTCGTCCTCGATAACAACAGCGGCGTTGGGAATTACTTTGGAAGTTCCCGGATCGATTGCGGTGCCATTGACGATGACCATTTTGCCCGAAGGCGTGGCGAGGGCGGCAGAGCTGACAAGAAGAGCAAGCGCGAGGATCGAAAAGCGTTTCATTATTAGTGTAGGTTTGGCGAGCTCGCGTTCTATCGCATCGGCGAGGGAATAGGAAGCCGCGGTTGCGTCGCAAGTCGTTCGGCGGGAGTTTGCGCACTCAGCGGAGGCAAGAATATGCATTGGAAAACTCTGACTCTTTCACTGGCGCTCATTGGCTCAGCTTTCGCGCAGCCGTCGCCGTCGAGTACGAGCGCGAAACATCCGTTCACATTCGAAGACATGATGAAATTGAAACGGGTCGGCGCGCCGCAGCCGTCGCCGGACGGGAAATGGATCGTGTTCGACGCGGTCGACGTTGATCTCGAGGCGAACACGAAGATTTCGCATCTTTGGATCGTGTCGGCGACCGGAGGGGAAGCGCGCCGGTTAAATCAATCGCCGAACCACGAAGAGCGGCCGCGGTTTTCGCCGGATGGGAAACGACTGATCTGGACTTCGAAGGCGACCGATCCCACTCAAATTTGGATATCCAATTTCACGCCCGAAAGTGGCGGGCTCGAGGGCCAGCCGCGGCAGGTCACGAATATTTCCACCGGGGCGGACGGCGGGATTTGGACGCCGGACGGAAAGAGCATCGTGTTTCTGTCATCGGTTTATCCCGAAGCGAAAGACGACGCGGAAAACAAGCAGCGCGACGAGGAAGTGTTCAAGAGCAAGGTGAAGGCGAAGATTTTCACGAAGCTGCTCTACCGGCATTGGACTTCCTACACGGAACATAAGCGCAGTCACTTGTTCGTGGTGAGCGCCGACAGCCCGGGAGAGGCGCGCGATCTCACCCCGGGCGATCACGACGTGCCGCCGTTCAATCTCGGTGGGCAGGACATGTATTCAGTTTCGCCGGACAGCCAGGAGCTCGCTTACACCAGCAACATTGACGAGGTTGAAGCGACGAGCACGAACAACGAGATTTTCCTGGTGCCGATGGCGGGCGGAGCGCCGAAGAAAATTTCAACGAGTCCCGGCAACGACAACACGCCGGTTTACTCGCCGAATGGGGATCACATCGCCTGGCGCTCGATGGCGCGCGCCGGTTTCGAAGCCGACAAGGAGTCGCTCATCCTTTATCAACGCAAGCTCGGCCAGACCCGGAACGCGACGATCAACTTCGATCACTCCATCGGAAGTATGGCCTGGACGCCAGATTCCATGGGGATTTGTTTCACGGCCGAGGATCACGGCGAGTCTCCGATCTGGGTCTTGCTCTTGGACGGCAAACCGCCGAAGCCAGTCGCGCACCTGCATGCGGATGATCTCGCCTTTTCGAAAGACGGGAACTCCTTGTTCTTCAGCCGCGTCTCCATCGACGCACCAAGCGAGATCGCGCGGCTCGATGTCGCGGAAAAGCCAAAGACCGCCAATCTGAAGCCGGTCGCTGTGACGCACATGAACGACGTGGTGCTTTCGCAGGTCGACATGCAGCCGATGGAATCGTTTACGTTTCCCGGGGCGAACAACGAGAACGTCGAAGGCTTCATTATTCGCCCGCCCGGATTCGATTCGGCGAAGAAGTATCCGCTGAAGTTTTTGATCCACGGCGGACCGCAGGGCGCGTGGGGAAATTCGTGGAGCTATCGCTGGAACGCGGAACTATTCGCGGCCGCCGGCGGCTACGTCGTGGTCATGATCAACTTCCACGGCTCGACTGGTTACGGGCAAAAGTTCACCGACTCGATCAGCGGCGATTGGGGCGGCAAGCCGTACGAGGATTTGATGAAGGGTCTCGATTTCGTAGAGAAGAAATATCCGTTCATCGACAAGAATCGCGAAGCGGCCATGGGTGCGAGCTACGGCGGTTACATGGCGAACTGGTTGTTAGGCCACACCGACCGCTTCAAGTGCATCGTCTCGCACGACGGCGTCTTCAATACGGAATCAGCTTACGGGACGACGGAGGAGCTGTGGTTTACCGAGTGGGAATTCAAAGGCCCGCCCTGGAAGAACCGCGAGCTTTACCGGAAATGGTCGCCGCACTTGTTCGCGGAGAAATTCAAAACGCCGACGCTGGCGGTTCACGGGCAGCTCGATTTCCGGCTCGACGTCAGCGAAGGCTTCCAGCTTTTCACCACGCTCCAGCGACTGAAGGTCCCGTCAAAAATGCTCTACTTCCCCGACGAAGGCCATTGGGTCCTCAAGCCGCAGAACTCACGGCTTTGGTACAAGACCGTGAACGATTGGGTGGATCAGTGGTGCGCCGCGAAATGAAGCGATCGAAATTCGTGTCATCCCGAGGCTGGCGCAGCACGCCGAGGGACCCCGCAGTCGCGCGGAACACTTGCGCGAATGGTTTAGCGCGGCTCGACGAACACGCTCGCTTTTTCGCGGGAGCGATTGAGCGTTTGAGAGGTCCCTCGGCGCGCTGCGCCAGCCTCGGGATGACAGCTCTACGCTGATGGATTCTCTCCAGCCCACGATCCTGATCGTCGACGACGAAAAGCATACGCGCGATGGGTTGCGGCGTTTGCTCGAGGACGATTACGACACCTATGTCGCGGAAGATATTCGCGGCGCGATGGACGTGCTGGAGCGCGAGCCAATTGATGTCGTAATTACCGATCTGCGTCTCGGCGGCGATGACGGCATGACGTTGATCGAACGCGCCCTGAAGCTGCCGCATCCGCCAATCTGCATCATGATGACAGCCTACGGCACGGTCGACACCGCGGTTGAAGCGATGAAACGCGGCGCCTACGATTTCGTGACTAAGCCGTTGAATCTCGACAAGGTCGAGATGCTGATCGCGCGCGCGCTGGCGAGCCGAAAGATAGAGCAGGAAAATCGAACCCTGCGTCAGCAGATCGACGACCGGTACGGACTCGAAAACATTATCGGCGAATCGCCGGCATTGCGCGAAGTGCTCGACACGATCCGACAGGTCGCGCCTTCGTCAGCGAACGTCTTGATCGAAGGCGAAAGCGGCACCGGCAAAGAGCTGGCGGCCCAGGCGATCCATAATCTGAGCCGGAGAAACAAGGCGAAGTTTGTGACGGTGCATTGCGCGGCCCTTTCGCCGCAGTTGCTGGAGAGCGAGTTGTTCGGACACGAGCGCGGCGCGTTCACGGGCGCGCATGAGCGCCGGATCGGGCGTTTCGAACAGGCGAACGGCGGCACCATTTTTCTCGACGAGATCGGCGAGATCGACGCGAGCACGCAGGTGAAATTGCTTCGCGTGATCAGCGAGGAACGCGCTTTCGAGCGCGTCGGCGGCAACCAGACGTTGCGCGCCGATGTTCGCCTGATCGCGGCAACAAATAAGAACCTGGAGAAACTCGTGGCCGAGGGAAAATTCCGCGACGATCTCTATTTCCGGCTCAATGTCGTGCATCTGACGATGCCGCCGTTGCGCGAGCGGAAGGAAGATATTCCGCTGCTCGTTCGCAGTTTTCTGCGCCACTTCTGCAAGGTGAACGAGAAACCACTGCTCGAGTTGACGGCCGACGCGATGAACGCGCTGCTCACTTACGGTTGGCCCGGGAACGTGCGCGAGCTGCGGACCGCGATCGAGCATGGCGTGGTGATGGCGCGTGGCGCCAAACTCACTTTGCGCGATCTGCCGCCGAACGTGCGCGCGGCGACGGGCGCGGCTTTGCCCGGCGGGATCACGCCCGCGAAAGCGTTCGGGGAAAAATCGAGCGCGCTCGATCTGCACGAAACCGAAAAGCGCCTCATCATGCAGGCGCTTGCGACCACGAACGGGAACATCACAAAGGCCGCGCAGAAGCTCGGGATCAGCCGGCGAACTTTGCATCGCAAGATTAATGAATTGAAAGCGGCCGGGGAATCAGGCCTACAATAACGGCCGTGGCGCAGGCAAAGAAGATTTTTGGGACGGATGGTGTTCGCGGGGTGGCGAACGTGGAGCCCGTCACGGCCGAAACCGCCTTGAAGCTCGGCCGAGCGGCCGCGCACATTTTTACGAAACTGAATCCACGCGCCCATCCGAGCGGCGCGCGACCAAAAATCGTTCTCGGCAAGGACACGCGACTGTCCGGTTACATGCTCGAGAATGCGCTCGTCGCCGGCATTACTTCGCTGGGCGTCGATGTGCTGCTGATTGGCCCGCTGCCAACTCCCGGCGTCGCCTACATTACGCGCTCCCTCCGTGCCGATGCGGGCATCGTTCTCTCCGCTTCGCACAACTCGTACGAGGATAACGGCATCAAATTTTTCCGGCACGACGGCTACAAGCTGGACGATCAAATCGAACAACAAATCGAAGACCTCGTTTTCAGTGGCGAGATCGATTCGATTCGGCCGACTGCTGGAAAAATCGGACGGGCCCGGCGAATTGACGACGCGCTGGGGCGTTACGTCGAGTTCGCGAAAGCGAGTTTTCCCCGCGGTATGTCGTTGGAAAAGCTGCGGGTCGCCGTCGACGTGGCGAATGGGGCCGCTTACAAATCGACGCCATGCATTCTCCGTGAGCTGGGCGCCGACATCACCGTGGTGCATGACGAGCCGAACGGGACAAACATCAACGCGCAGTGCGGGAGCACTTTTCCCGAGGAGATTCAACGAGCCGTCAAAGAAAGCGGCGCCCAGCTTGGCATTACCCACGATGGCGACGCGGATCGCGTGCTTCTTTGCGACGAGAACGGTGAGCTGGTGGACGGCGATGAAATTCTTGCTGTGGCCGCCATTGATCTCTTACAGGCTGGGCGGCTCGCCGAACAAACTCTGGTTGCGACGGTAATGAGCAACTTCGGGCTCGATGAAGCGCTCGGCGCGCTCGGCGGCAAAGTCGTTCGCACGAAAGTGGGCGACCGCTACGTGATCGAGGAAATGGTGGGGCGAAATTTGAATCTCGGCGGCGAACAAAGCGGCCACATGATCTTTCGCGATTTCACCACCACCGGTGACGGAATTATCAGCGCCCTGCAAGTGCTGCGGATCATGAAGGCGACTGGCAAACCGTTGAGCGAACTGAAACGTTGCCTGAAAAAATATCCGCAAGCGCAGCGAAACCTGAAAGTGAAGGAGAAACGGCCGCTGGAGGAATTGCCTGCGGTAATGAAGCTGGTGGGCGACGCGGAGAAAGAGCTCTCCGGAAAAGGGCGAGTGCTTCTCCGGTATTCGGGAACAGAACCGAAGATCCGACTGCTCATCGAAGGCCGCGAACCGGAGCAGATAGACCGCCAGGCAAACCAGATCGCGGAAGCGATCCAGAGCGCGATAGGAGAATAGGTCGTATGGGTCCCATAGGTCATATGAGCCTGACGCAGGTTATCGAAGCACTTCTCTTTGCCGCGCAAAAACCTTTAACGGCGCGGGAGCTCGCCGCGGCCATCAAAGGCGCGGGCAGCGATGACGATCTCCTGCCTAACGAGTTCGCAAAAACGACGGAAGCGCAGGTCGCCGCCGCGCTCGAGCAATTGAAGATCGAGTACGTCCAGCAAAGCCGCGCCTTTCAACTCGCGGAGAAAGCGGAAGGCTGGCAATTGGTGAGCGATCCCGCTTACGCCTCGTGGGTCCGGCAACTGTTTCCGGCGCTAAAACCGGCGCGGCTCACTCCGCCCTCGCTGGAAACTTTGGCGATCATTGCTTATCGCCAGCCGATCACCCGCGCCGACATCGAAGCGGTGCGCGGCGTCGCCGTCGATAGCGTTCTTCAGAATTTGATGGAGCGCGGTTTAGTGAAAATTACCGGGCGCGCCGAGGTGCCGGGCCGTCCGCTGCTCTACGACACGACGGAATTTTTTCTCGAACATTTCGGGCTGCGCAATCTCGACGAGCTCCCGAATGCCGAGGAACTGCGGAAGCGTTACCTCCCGATCGCGCCGCGGAAAGAGCCCCCGGCCCCGGCCGAACCCGAAGCGGCGCCGGCCGAACCAGCTACGCAGGATTGACTTGGCGGACAGTTTAACGACGATTCTCCCGCGCGGTCGCGCGAACACGCTTATGAAAACATTTACTCGACTCGGAAAAGTGCTGGCCCTCGCGTCGCTCTTCAGCCTGTCCGGCTGCGGCACCTACAATACTCTCGTCACGCTCGAACAGAACGTGAACAAGAAATGGGCTGATGTGCAGTCGGTCTATCAACGGCGGGCCGATCTGATTCCCAACCTCGTGAGCACCGTCGCCGGCGCGGCGAACTTTGAGAAATCCACGCTGACGGAAGTGACGAACGCGCGTGCAAGCGTAGGCCGGGTGAAGCTCGATCCGAGCAAAGCGCCGACTGATGCCGCCGAGCTGGAAAAATTCCAGCAAGCGCAAGGGCAGCTGAGCACCGCCCTGTCGCGGTTGCTGGTGGTCAGCGAAAACTATCCGCAGCTGAAGGCGACGGAAGCGTTCCAGAATCTCCAGGTGCAACTCGAGGGAACCGAGAACCGGATTTCGGTGGAGCGAAACAATTTCAACACGGCGGTGCAGGAGTACAACACCGCCCTGGAACGGTTTCCAACCAACATGTTGAACCATATGTTTGGGTTCAAGCCGCGGCCATTCTTCACCGCCGCCACCGGTGCAGAGAAAGCGCCCGATGTGAAATTCGATTTCAGCAGCAAGCCGGCAACGACTCCGGCGACGTCGCCCGCCGCGACCCCGTAGAGTGATTCGCGCTCTTGCTGCTGTTGCGCTTCTCGTTCTTGGCGCGGCCGACGTCGGCGCCGCCGAGAAGATTCCGTCCAAGCCCGCCGGATACTTCAACGATTACGCCGGGGTCGTCCCGAAAGAGAAGGCGCTGGCGTTAAACGAGAAGCTCGCGCAATTCGAGCGGGAAACGTCGGATCAGGTCGTGGTCGCGGTCTACCGAAAAATGGAGACCGATTCGGACGTCGCAGATTACACGCGACGCATCGCAGAATCCTGGAAGGTCGGGCAGGCGGAAAAACGGAACGGCGCGGTGCTCTTCGTTTTTGTCGAGGATCGCAAAATGTTTATCCAGGTCGGCTACGGCCTCGAAGGGGCGTTGCCGGATGTCACGGCCTTCGACATCACTGAGCGGCACATTAAGCCCCGGTTCCGAACGGGAGATTACGCCGGCGGATTAGAAGAAGGGATTAACCTGATCCTCCAGGGAATCCGTGGCGAGTACAAAGGGGATGGCGCGACTGTGCAAGATAAGAGCCGGTCCACTGCCTCGGGTGGCTGTGGCCCGCTGGGCTTCATCATCATGTTGATCATCATCTTGACGATCATCCGGCTCGGGCGGCGGCGAGGTGGATTCGGCTACACCGGATTCGGTGGACCGTTCATTAGCAGTGGTTGGGGGAGCGGATGGTCCGGTAGCTCTTCGTCCTCTTCGTCAGGTGGTGGCTTTAGTGGATTCAGCGGGGGCGGCGGCAGCTTTGGCGGCGGCGGCGCCGGTTCGAGCTGGTAATCGTATTATGCGAACCCATCGATTTCTGCGCGAGCTGGAGCACGATCGGATCGTGAAGGCGATCAAGGACGCGGAAGCGAAAACGTCCGGGCAGATTCGCGTCTTTCTGCAGCGGGGATTATTTGAGGAGGACGCACTCGAGCGCGCTCAGAGGAAATTTTTGCAGCTCGGGATGGAGAAAACGCGGGAACGAAATGGTGTCCTGATTTTCGTCGCGCCGCGGGCGCAAAAGTTCGCGGTGATCGGCGACGAAGGCGCTCACCAGAAATGCGGAGAGAAATTTTGGGCGGATCTTGTTGCGCGAATGCGGGAACATTTCCTGCGCGAAGATTTTACCCAGGCGCTGGTGGAAGGCATTACTGCAACCGGCGAATTGCTGGCCAGCCATTTCCCGAAGACGAGCGCGACCAAGAACGAGTTACCCGACGAGATCGTCGAAGGTTAGCGGCGCCGCTGGAATTTCGCCTCGATCATTTCGTGAACGAGCTGAGTGATCGCCGAGTGATCGAGACGATCGACGACTTCATTTAGGAAGCCGGAAACGAGAAGTTGTTTCGCAACCGGTACCGGGATTCCGCGCGAGAGGAGATAGAACATTTCATCCTCGCTGATCTGACCGGAGGTGGCGCCGTGGCTGCACTTGACGTTGTCAGCCAGGATTTCGAGGCCAGGCATTGAGTTCGCTTCGGAGTCATCGCTTAGGAGAAGATTGCGCACGGTCTGGTAGGCGTCGGTGAAATGAGCGTGAGGCTCAACCCGGATCAAACCACCGAAGGTGCAGCGCGCCCGATCGTTCAGCGCGTTTTTGTAGAGGAGGTCGCTCGTCGTGCGCGGGCTCAAGTGATCCTGGAGGGTGCGCGCGTCGAACTCCTGGGCATTGTCGGCAACGCAAACGGCGAGCATATCGCTGCGGGCGCCTTCACCCCTGAGACGGCTGAGACCTTCAAACCGCGAATAGGCGCCGCCGAGATGAACATTCAGGCTCAAGGCAGAGGCGTCGCGCTCGACCGAGGTCGAGTTGATCTGGATCGCGAGCGCTTTCTCGTTCCAGTCCTGGGTGCAGACGTAATTCAGTTTCGCGCCGCGACCGACCACGAGATCGTTTACGCCGCAGGCGAACCCGGCACGGTCGGAATGAGCGGAACGGAAATGCTCGATCACCGTGACTTTGGCCAGCTCGTCCGCGATCAGCAGAGTGTGCGGGAACACGGACGCATTCTCGGCGTGGAGCCAATGGAAAATCTCGATCGGCAATTCGACTTCGACGCCTTTCGGCACGTAAACAAACGTTCCCGACATCACGAACGCTTCGTGCAGGGCGGCGAATTTGGCGGAGCCGAGTGTTGCCGCCTGGGCCATGAAATGGCGGCGGAACAAATCTTCGTGCTCGATGATCGCGCGCTCGAGCGGCTTCAGAATCACGCCCGCGGCGAGCAACTTCTGAGACAATGGATCGCGCCGAAGCAGTTGATCGTCTGCAAAAATCAAACGGCCAGCGACTTCGTCCAGACCTAACGAGCGGTCGAGAATTTCGGCGCGCTCTGCCTGATTTAACCGCGTCCCGAAATTGTAATTGGAAAATTCAAGCGCGCTGACATTCGAAAACCGCCAGGCCTGGTCTTTCCGGTTTGGGTAGGGCGCGGCGTCGAACTTCGTCCAGGCCGTCTTCTGTTGATCGCGAAACCAAGCCGGCAAGTCCGCCGAACGCGGCTCGAATGGACTGGACAGAATCGCGTGGGAAGCGGGCGGCGATTCAGTCTCTTCCATGGTTTCGTCGAGGACGGCTATCTGATTGGTCATACCGTGAAACGCAAACGGCGGCCGTGACCGCCGCCGCTCGCTCGTGTCTTGGGGGCGGAACCTTAGCCGACCGAGCCTTCCATCTCAAGCTCGATCAGGCGCTTCAACTCGACGCTGTATTCCATCGGAAACTGGCGGACGAGATCGTTAACGAATCCGTTCACGCTTAGGCTCATCGCCTGCGCTTCGGTCAGACCGCGCTGTTGCATGTAGAAAATCTGCTCGGCGCTCACCTGGCTGACGCTCGCTTCGTGTTGGACGGAATTGCCGGTGCCGCGAACGGTAATAGCTGGGTAAGTGTCAGTGCGGCTGGTCGAGTTGATCAGCAACGCGTCGCACTCGGTGTTGTTCTTGCAGTTCTTGAGATGCTTCGGGATCTGGACCAGGCCGCGATAGGTCGCCCGGCCTTCGCCGATGCTGATGCTCTTCGAAATGATGTTGCTCGTCGTTTCGTCTGCGGCGTGGACCATCTTCGCGCCGGTATCCTGGTGTTGACCATCGCCGGCCAGGGCGATTGAAAGCACTTCGCCGCGAGCGCGCCGGCCTTTCATGATCACTCCGGGATACTTCATCGTCAGGCGCGATCCGATGTTGCAATCGATCCACTTTACCTCCGCGTCTTCGTGAGCGAGACCGCGTTTGGTGACGAGATTGAAAACGTTCGAGGACCAATTTTGGACCGTGATGTATTGCAGCTTCGCGCCTTTGAGCGCGACCAGCTCCACGACCGCGCTGTGCAGGGTCGCGGTATTGAACTTCGGCGCGGTGCAGCCTTCCATGTAGGTCAATTCCGAGCCTTCGTCGCAGATGATCAGCGTCCGCTCGAACTGACCAAAGTTTTCGGCGTTGATCCGGAAGTAAGCCTGGAGGGGATGCTTCACCTTCACACCCGGTGGAACGTAAATGAAGGAACCACCGCTGAAGACTGCGGAATTCAGCGCGCTGAATTTGTTGTCGCCGGTCGGGATAACTTTGCCGAACCACTTCCGGAAAATTTCCGGATGATCCTTCAATCCTTCGCGGCTGCCGACAAAAATGACGCCCTGTTCGCCGACCGCTTTCTTGATGTTCGAGTAAACGGCTTCGCTGTCGAATTGCGCTTCGACGCCGGCCAGGAATTTGCGTTCCTGTTCCGGAATGCCGAGCCGTTCGAAGGTGCGCTTCACGTCGTCCGGCACATCTTCCCAACTGCGTTTGGGCTGGGTTCCGCCGCTGAGGTAATAGCGGATGTTATCGAAAACGATCGCCTCAAGGTCCTTGCTCGCCCAATGCGTCGGCATCGGCTTGCTCATGAAAGTTTTGTAAGCGTTAAGGCGAAACTCGCGGACCCAATCCGGATCTTCCTTGATGTCAGAGATGTAGTGAATGGTCTTTTCGGTCAGACCGATTCCCGCATCGTGCTTGTGGGTCTCGGGATACGCGAAGTTCCCGACGTTCCGCTCGACTTCTAAAGCTGATGGTTCCTTTGCCATAACAATCTCCGGTTAAGCAACCGCCGGCTCGCCAACTTCCTCTGCGGCGGTTTCGTAACTTTCGTAACCTTTCTCTTCCAACTCGAGCGCAAGACCTTTCCCGCCGCTCCGCACGATCCGGCCCTGGACCATGACGTGAACGTGATCGGGCACAATGTATTCGAGCAGCCGCTGGTAATGCGTGATCACAAGGATGCCGATGTCCGGGCCGCGCATGGAATTGACGCCGTGCGCAACCACTTTCAGCGCGTCGATATCGAGGCCGCTGTCCGTTTCGTCGAGCACAGCGTATTTTGGCTGCAACATCGCGAGCTGAAGAATCTCGTTTCGCTTCTTTTCGCCCCCGGAAAATCCTTCATTGACCGAGCGGGACGTGAATGAGCGATCCATCTCGAGGAGGTCCATCTTTTCGTAAAGCTTCGCGTAGTACTCTGTCGCTTCGAGTTCATCACCTTCCGGCAACCGGGCCTGGACAGCGGCGCGGAGAAAATTCGCGATCGTCACTCCGGGAATTTCGCTCGGGTATTGAAAGGCCAGAAACAGTCCCTTTCGGGAGCGCTCATCCGGTTCGAGTTCCATGATGTTCTCGCCGTCCATTTCGATCTTGCCGGAAACGACTTTGTAGTCGGGATGGCCGGCCAGCACTTTGGCGAGCGTGCTTTTGCCGGAGCCGTTCGGGCCCATGATCGCGTGCACTTCGCCTTTCGGCACGGCCAGCGAAAGTCCGCGAATGATTTCCTGCTCCGCGATCGAAACGTGCAGGTTCTGGATAGACAATTGGTTCATTTGTGGGGCAAGAAACATAGCCGGTTTAGTGAACTTTGCGAATGCCGAAACCGGATTAATTCGACGGAGAAGCCGGCAATTCCCCAAAAAAACAGCGGCATCTTTTCTGCTCTTATTGCCTTCGAAAACCGGCGGTTACGCATCGCGGTTAGAAAAGATGAAGAACGATACCCAACTCGACCAGTTAGCCGACTCCGAAACTTCGGAGGCCAACGGGCATGCCTCGCCAAACCGGGCCCGGCGCATCCTCGTAGTCGACGATGAACCGGCGGCGCGAGTGCTGGCCTATCGGGTCTTCACTGAGGCTGGGTTCGACGTTACAACAGTCCAATCCGGGTTCGAATGCCTGGAACAATTCCGGAATCGCCCGAATTGGTTCGATCTGATCCTGCTCGATCTCTCGATGCCGTTCATGGATGGCGAGGAAACGTTCCGCCGTCTCCGCGCCATCAAACCGAACGTCGTCGTTCTCCTCAGCACCGGCTTCCTCGCCCAAGCGCAGGAACGAATCGACCGCATGCTCGCCGCCGGCCTCGCGGGCTCCATCTGCAAACCGCATCGGCCGGACGAACTGCTGGCGCGCATTCAGATCATCCTGGAAAACGCGAAGTTTTCCCGTGGCGGTTGTGCGGTGCGCGACATGTCGTTCCTTTAGTGCGGGTTCGATTTGCGAATTGCGATTTGCAATTTGCGATCTAAGACTGGAAGGGCCAGTTCCTGATAATCGAAAATCGGCAATCGAAATTCGAAAATCCAACTACCCCGTGGTGTAACGGTAACACAGCGCCCTTTGGAGGCGTTATTCATAGTTCGAATCTATGCGGGGTAGCCACGTAAAGCTTCGCCACGTGGCTGCGCTGTTTTTAGGGAGATGGCGCCTGCCCGGAAAGCTCCGCCAGGATGCTGTCGAAAACCTTCTGGTTATCATCCAGTTGACTCCGCATTTCATTGGCTGCGTCGCCGGACAGCATCCAACCGAGCGGCAAAGGCACCGGGCTTTCGTGCAAGCCGATTAGAAACCAGTTCGCGAGTTGCGGGTTCACTGAGTCCTGCTCGCTCTTGATTGCAGCCTGCGAGAATGTTCCCCGGGCATCGCGAGTGTTAAGTAGCGTGCTGACCGGAGCCAGGGCCTCGCTCAAGAACTCCTGCTTGTCCGACGGCGCTGGGGTGGCGGCAGCTGACGTGATGTCGGGTTTTTCCTTCGTGGGACCGTTCCGAATTTCAATTATGACCGGCACTACCACCTCACCCGAGCCCGCACTCTGAATCGCGGCTTCGACTTCATAGAGAACCTCCAACGCGGTCGCGGCGCCTGAGTTTTCGAAATAACCTCCATCCACCACATGTCCGCCATCGGGTAGCAGTCCAGCCGGGCTTACATAGGTGAAGCGCGCACTCATATGTGCGGCGGTGCTCAATGGCATGTCGTGAGAAACGTCGTTGCCCAGTTTTACTTCAGCGTCTTCCGCGTCGGCAAAGTCGATCCGCGAGCCAGGATTAATCGATACGTTGCTTGTGATGATCCGTTTGCCGGACTCTACGCGGGTGCCATTGAGAAACAGCGCGGGGAGCGGAACGTTTCCCCGCCAATCTGACCAGAGCTTGCGAAGCGGGCTCCCTAAACGATTCGGTTGATCGTTCGCCTTTTCCTGACCACTGATGGTGCGTTCCCAACCATATTCCCATGCTTTCTCCAGGACGCCGCCCCGATCGGCAGGTGGGATCCGGAAGGGCAGAAAACGTTGGATCAAATCCGGAAAAAACATGGCCGCCAACGTGGGTGAAAGAAAATCCTGCCTCAGAATATCGTGGGCCCGGTCTTTCATGGGATAAGCGACGTTTTCAGCCACGAGCGCGTTGAAAACGACTGCGCCCAGGCTTCCGCCAGAAACGCCGCTGACCGCAAAAAGATGCGAGACGAAATCCGGAGGCGGCGGCTGGCCCGGATGAGTTTGGCTCCAGGCTTTGCGCTGATCGAGCGATTGGTCTTCGAGCGCGGCCAGGACGAGCGCGGTCCAGTAGGCGGCCCGAATTCCACCACCTTCCGTCGCGACAATGAAGACGGGCCGCACGGCCGGAGAAGATCCGTTGGTTGCCAGCGGATAAGCTTTTTGAACTGCTTCATGCCAGGTCGCGAATGCGTGTTGAACGGGCGGCTTGCCGGAGTCCGCCGGAAGGACCAGCGGCGGCTCGATCGAGACCGTTCGGATCCGGTGATTGTCATTCCAAAGGCTGCAAAGCATTGCCCAGGCGATTAGCAGGCCGATGAGCGGGAGGCGAAGACGATTTGTCAGGAGGACGATCAAACTGCCCAAGCAAACCCAGGACGTCGCGGCCAAACAAAGGATCGCGCCAGAACCGATGAAAAGTCCGGCTCTGATTGGTGCGGACAAAAAGAGGAACAGGAGAACGAGGGAGAAGAGGAAGAAGGCCAGCGCGGGGCCCCAGGTGGCCGGATCTTTCCGGAATTTTTTTGCTCGCGCTTCCACCGCCTCGGCGGTCGCCGCGGCCGAATCAGATGGGCTCGAGGCACCTTTACCCCCGGCGTCTAGCCAGCGGCGACGAAGGATAAAGAAAACGTAGAGTCCGATCACCAGCAAAAGAGCGACCCCACCGAAAACGTAGAGGTTTGTTCTGGGATGTCCGGGCGCCTCGCTGCTGTAGCCTTGCGGGGCAATGAAGAAGCAGGCCACGGCGACGATAAACGGGGGAAGCACCCCCAAAATTCTTGGCCCGTGAAGACGGAACCATGCGATCGCCCGAACGCTCGATGCGTGCGGCGGCGGCGCATGGGAAATGTGAAGATTCAACACCACTCGCGACCAGTACCAACTGTGCAATGCCCACGTGGTCAGCGCGCCGAAAAAGAAAAGCACCGGATAAAGGTCGATCTTGAGGCTGTCCGGATTCGGTTCGGCTAAGCCACGCAAAATCTCGGTGCCTTGCTGGACAACGAGGAAGATCGCTCCTCCAACGAGGGCCACGAAGAAGCTGAACCGGGCCGGACTAAGAGCGCGGATTATGTCGCGCACGAACCACCACGGCCTTTGCAGCCATCTCCAAAAACCTCCGGTCTCTGCGCGTTGCGTCGGCATAAATTTTCTAAGCCGCTTCTGTCTTCATTGGGTGGAATTGGGGATTGCGCCGTCCGTCTTAAACTACGGGGACGGCGGATGGAAGTTTAAGATTTTGTCGCGCCCTTTTTTTGCCCTCAAGGCAGGGGCCGGTTCAATCCGTCGTCTCAGCGAGTCGCCGGATGTGATTCATCACGCGCAGATGCACGGCCCTCGTCATGTCTTGCGTCCAGAGATCGAAATACCAACTGGGGCGGACGTGGAGCGTGTACCAACTCGAGCCGATCAAGGTGGTGGTGCCGTCGTGGTTGTCCTGAAGGATGAACTGGCCCCGATGCAAGGTGATGTGCCCGTAGGCTTCGGGATCGGTCGGTTGTTCGACGACGTCGAAAGTGAGTTTTTCGTTCGGGACGAACTCGGCCACGCGCTCCTTGATGACGACGCCGTTGCTGAAGATGCATTGCCGATCCGCGCCGACGAAGTTGCCGCCATTCGTCGTGGTCGTCGGATACGGAAGCCCCAGCCGGAAGATCCAATAATCGGGCGCGTCCGGAATTTCCGGAAACGCGAGGACGTGCGGCCAGACTTTTGCGGGCGCCGCGTGAATCAGGATCCGATCGGTCACGACGGCTTGCGGTTCCGAATGGTAAACGGATTCGCCAAGGGTGAGCAGCGCGAGCAGTGGGAAGATGCTCAACTGCAACTTCGAGTAGTTAGGCCGGAACCAAATGCGCCCGAGCAGAACCCCGCAGACAATGAAAACGTAGAGCGCCGGGGAAACGATCACGAGACAGACGACGCCTTCGCGCAAAACGATGGCGGCGGCGGCCAGTCCGACCAGGGTAACCCAGAGCGCGTCGAGAAAACTCCAGCCAATAGTCCGGTTCAGCCGTCGCCAACACCACGCGGCGATCATTCCGACCAAAAACGGAATGAGGAAAAAACTGGGCCAGGCGACGAGCGCGGTAGCGTCCGAGCCTCTGAAAGCCCCAACAAACCAGACGACGGCGAAGAGCAAGCTGGCGCCGAGGGCGTTTGAGAGGGCGATGCCGAGGAGCAATGGCCCAATTGGCCGGGTTGTGGGTAGAGATGGTGGCGTTTCCATGAGCGTCAAGAGTTAGGTTCCAGCATCGACCGCGCATCTTCTTAACTTCCATTGCGCCACTCAAGCTCACGTTCCGGGGTTACTTCGACTGGCGAGGAGTCCCTGCGGTGGAGCAAGGACTCCCCGGTCGAGATTAGTCACCGATAACGGTGCCGGTGTAGATGCCCGATCCGACTGGTGGGGCAACCGGAGGAACCGGCTGAAGCGGCTTGCCCGGCACCTGCGGAACCGGCGTGACGGTCGGAAGCGGCTGTGGATCCGGCAATCTGGCCGCATGAGCGGTGACGCTCGCGCTGAAGGAGAACACTACGACGGCGCAAAGCGCGATCGCCCAATTGGAGATGTGTGATTTGTTTTTCATGGCGCGGACATTGATGCACTCCGAAAGCGGCGACAATGGAACGCGGGTAACGTCATCGTTACTTGCCCCTCCGCGTCCGCCGCGGGCACCGATTTTTGGCGAAGTTCGGGTTGGCCTAACGAGTGGTTTT
This sequence comes from Chthoniobacterales bacterium, assembly GCA_036270255.1. GTDB lineage: Bacteria > Verrucomicrobiota > Verrucomicrobiia > Chthoniobacterales > UBA10450 > AV80. The sequence continues at coordinate 5,860 of DATBCW010000111.1, read as the reverse complement.
ACGAGGGAAAACCTGAAGTTTTTGGGTCTCGTTAGGTGACGCGTTCGAAGTAACGGGCGCGTTACCTTTCCCAATTCGGGATTGCCTTGAATCCGTGGCGCCGCTAATATCGGAGGGTTGTGCGAACGGCATTGCGATTCCTGACCTGGGTAGCGATCGCGTCCTCGTTGTCGGTCGCGGCGCTCCCGGCAAAGCCGCTTCCCCCGCCGCCTGTCGAAACCCATTGTTGCGCGGCAATGAAAGCGAAAGCAGCTGCGGCCGATTGCGATCATCCCAAGTCCAAGCCCGTTCCCGACAACCAATGTTGCGTCTTCTGCGCCTCGTGTGTCGCCGGCGTCCTCCCCGCGGCGGCGCCGTTCGTTTATCCGCCGATCGGCGACCAGACTTTCGCCGCCTTCATTTCGTCCGAGCAAACTCGCTCGCAACAGCCTCCTGTTCCGCCGCCGCGTAGCTGATTCGCCTTCGAATCGTGTCGGCTCGTCCCGCGTTTGCGAGACGAGGTTGGAAGGAAACTCATACAGGAGGATTCCATGAAATATCTATTTGCGATCATAGCGGCCCTGGCGCTGGTCGGCACAGCGAGCGCGACTTCGCGTTCGGCTGATTGCTGCGGCGACGGTGGTTGCTGCCCGATCAAACTGCCCTGCTGCGCAAAATAAGTAGGCCTGGCTGATAGTTAAACGAGCCCCCGTCGGAGAAATCCGGCGGGGGTTTTCGTTTTCGCTAATCGATACGCGTTGAGACGCGCCCTTAACTCTGTTCTGCCGCGCGCGCGAGTAAGAGCCGAACGCTGTCATCGCTGACCTGCGCGAAATCCTCATAGAACTGGCCCACTCCGCGGAACCAATCCGGCGCGAACAGGATCACCGTTTCATCGGCGGCGCGCTTTATTTCCGCCAGCGTTTCCGGCGGACAAACCGGTACCGCCACCACGATTTTCGCCGGCTCCTTTTGCCGTAACGCCGCGATCCCAGCGAGCATCGTCGCGCCGGTCGCCAAACCGTCGTCAACCAGGATAACGGTCTGCCCGCTAAATTCCGGCGTGCAACGGCCTTGCCGGTAATCGCGTTCCCGCCGTTCCACTTCGCGGGACTCCTGCGCCGTGATATCCGCGACGGTTGCAGCGGCGAACGGCATCGCGCGCAACACATCTTCGTTTAGAACGCGGACCCCACCCGAAGCGATCGCGCCCATCGCCAGCTCGCGCTGGCCGGGCACGCCCAGTTTGCGCACCACGAAAACATCGAGTGGGAGATTCAGCCGCAGCGCGATCTCGTATCCGACCGGCACACCGCCGCGCGGAAGCGCCAGCACGATGGCGTCGGCCCGGCGGTCGTATTTGCGCAATTGCTCCGCGAGCAATTCGCCGGCTTCTGATCGGTCGCGGAACGTCGTGCGCATCGCTGCCGGAAATTTCGGGCGGACTTCAGTGAAAAGCGAATAGGTCGTATAAGTCGTATAGGTCCTATTGGTCCTATCTGCGATGAACGAAGAATCAGCCTGTTGTCACCATTCGCCGTCGATAGCTGCGCACGCACCGGCTCCTCCCGGCACGCTTTACACCTGCCCGATGCATCCCGAGATCGAGCGCGATGCGCCGGGGGATTGCCCGATTTGTGGAATGGCGCTCGAACCGAAAACCATCGCGGCTGCGACGCCAGAAGACGATTCGGAGTTAACCAACATGACGCGCCGCTTCTGGATCGGCGCTGCGTTGACGTTGCCGGTCTTCGTCCTCGCGATGTCGCACTTGGTTCCGAACGCGCCGGAGTGGATGTCCAGCGATGCGTCGCGCTGGATCCAGTTTGTGCTCACGACGCCGGTAGTTCTGTGGGCAGGCTGGCCGTTCTTCGTTCGCGCCTGGCGTTCTCTGCGCAGCCGCCATCTCAACATGTTTACGCTCATCGCGATCGGCGTCGGCGTGGCCTGGCTCTACAGTTGCGTCGCGCTTTTTTTCCCGGGCTTGTTTCCGCACACGATGGCGCATCACGCCAAGCCCGGGCTTTATTTCGAAGCCGCCGCGATGATCACCGTCCTGGTGCTGGTAGGCCAGGTCCTCGAATTGCGAGCGCGCCGCAGGACTGGAAACGCGATCCGCGGTTTGCTCGATCTCACGCCGCCGACCGCGCGCCTGGTTCAGGATGGCAGCGAACGCGAGGTCGCGTTGGCTGAGGTAAAATCCGGCGATCGGCTCCGGGTTCGTCCCGGAGAAAAAATTCCGGTCGACGGCAAGGTCATCGAAGGCCGGACGACGGTGAACGAATCGATGATCACCGGCGAAGCGGTCGCCGTGGAAAAAACCACGGGCGACCAAGTGATCGGCGGGACGCTCAACAACACGGGCAGCGTCGTGATGGAAGCCGAACGCGTCGGCGACGACACCGTGCTCGCCCAGATTGTTCGGATGGTTTCCGACGCGCAACGCAGCCGGGCGCCGATCCAGCGATTGGCGGACAGAGTGGCCGGTTACTTTGTCCCGGCCGTTCTGTTCGCCGCGCTGATCACTTTCGTGGCGTGGATTTGGATCGGCCCCGAGCCGCGTCTCGCCCACGCGATCGTGAACGCGGTCGCGGTGCTGATCATCGCCTGTCCATGCGCCCTTGGATTGGCGACGCCGATGTCAATCATGGTCGTCGTCGGCCGCGGCGCGCATGCCGGCGTGCTCGTGAAAAACGCCGGAGCGCTCGAGTTGATGGAGAAAGTCACGACGCTCGTCATCGATAAGACCGGTACTCTCACCGAGGGAAAACCGCGCGTGACGAAAGTCGTCACGGCGTCAGACATTACCGAGAACGATTTACTCGCCGCCACCGCTTCCGCCGAGCAGCAGAGCGAACATCCTCTGGCCTCAGCGATCGTCGCCTCGGCACGAGAAAAAAAGTTGCCGCTCCCGAATGTCGACAATTTTTCATCGACCACCGGCGGTGGAGTCGTTGCGACAAAGGACGGACTTGAGATCGCGGTCGGGAAGCTAGAATTTCTTCGGGATCACGGCGTCACTGGTTTGGAAAATCTCGAAGCACAGGCGCGCGATCTCCAAGTCAGCGGTCAGACGGTGATTTTTATCGCCATCGCAAATCGGCCGGCCGGGCTCATAGCCATTGCCGACCCGATTAAGTCTTCAACCAGCGATGCGATTCGCGAACTGCGCCAGCTCGGATTGAAGCTCATCATGCTGACCGGCGACAACGAACGGACCGCCCGCGCCGTCGCGGGAAAATTGGGAATCGATGAAGTCGAAGCGGGCGTCGCGCCGAAAGACAAACACGAGCGGGTGGAAGCATTGCGCCGGGCTGGTGGGATCGTCGCGATGGCCGGCGATGGAATCAACGACGCGCCCGCGCTCGCCGCCGCGGATGTCGGGATCGCGATGGGAACCGGGACCGACGTCGCAATGGAGAGCGCCGGAATCACTCTCGTGAAAGGCGACCTTAACGGCATCGTCCACGCGATTCGTTTGAGCCGCGCCGTGATGCGCAACATCCGGCAGAATCTTTTCTTCGCGTTCATCTACAACGCCCTCGGCATTCCGATCGCGGCCGGCGCCTTCTATCCGTTTTTCGGTTGGCTGCTCAGTCCTATTATCGCCGGCGCCGCGATGAGTTTGAGCTCCGTTTCCGTGATTGGAAACGCTTTGCGACTTCAGAAGGTGAAGCTCTAGCTCTTTCCAATGTGGGAGGGGCCTTTGTGCCCCGATTCTTTCCTAAAATTCTGATCGGGGAACAAAGGCCCCTCCCACATTTTTGTGCCCGCTCATCGCGAGCTCGCGCAATCGATCTTCGCGCCGTAACCTTTCCTTGTGATTCCCCGCGCTCTCCTTTTGCTGGCAATGGCGGCAACCGTTTCCGCGGAGGCGGGCGAAATCGTTCTCGAAAGCAAACCCGCGCGCGCCCATCTTCTCGAGCTTTATACTTCGGAAGGCTGCAGCAGTTGCCCGCCCGCCGAGCAATGGCTGAGCGGACTGAAAAATCAGCCGCGGCTCTGGCAGGACATCGTTCCGGTCGCGTTTCACGTCGATTACTGGGATCGCCTCGGCTGGCGCGATCCGTTTGCGTCGAAATTGTGGACCGAACGGCAGACGGAATATTCCGCGCGCTGGAAAGCGGAAAGCGTCTACACCCCGGCGTTCGTCCTGGATGGAAAGGAATGGCATTACGGCAAACTTCCGGAAGCAGCGACCGAAACGCCGGGCGTTCTGAAGATCGCAGTGAACGGCGATCGCGTCAGCGCATTGTTCAACGCGTCGCAAGGTTCCGCCGATCACTACGACATTCACGTCGCCCGCCTCGGTTTTTCTTTGAGGACGGACGTGACCGCCGGCGAAAACAACGGCCGGAAATTAGTTCACGACTTCGTTGTTCTCGGCCTAACGAATGAAACGATGGCGTCGGGCTTAAAAGAATTGCAGCTGCCGGCATCATCGACAAAATCCACGGCCGATTCGCGGACCGCGATCGCCGCCTGGATCACCGCGCCCGGCCAGCTCGAACCAATCCAGGCTGTCGGGGGCTGGCTGCCCTGAGGAAAAAATCATGAGCGAGAGAATCGAAAAGACCGAAGAGGAATGGAAGAAAACGCTGACGCCGGAGCAGTATCACGTCCTGCGCGAGAAAGGCACCGAGCGTCCGTTCACCGGCGAGTACGCCGACAACCACGACGACGGGATGTATCGTTGCGCCGGTTGCGGCAATCCCCTGTTCGATGCCGAAACCAAGTACGAATCCGGCAGCGGCTGGCCCAGTTTCTATCAGCCCGTCGCGAAAGACGCCGTCGAAACCGAGACTGATCGCAAGTTCGGCATGACTCGCAACGAAGTTCTCTGCGCCAAATGCGGGGGCCATCTCGGCCACGTCTTTCCCGACGGACCTCAGCCCACCGGTTTGCGTTACTGCATGAACTCAGCCGCGCTGAAGTTGGAACCCAAAGACTGACTGTTCCGACTCTTCGATGGATAAATCGCTGCCCTGATCCGCGACAAAATGTTCGCCTTTGACGACCAATACTCGTCTTATTCTCGTTAGGCAAAAAACAGTACTTATGAGCGATCTTGCCTACAAGAAGAGTCTTGCCCTCTACGAGAAGCTCGTCGCTACGAATCCGCAGGTGAAGCGGCAGGGCGCCACCGTCCCGTTCACGGCTGTGAACGGCCACATGTTTTCCTATTTGGGAAAAACCGGCGAGATGGCGCTGCGGTTACCAACGGAGGAACGCGAGGCGTTCCTCAAAAAATATCGCACAACCCTTTGCCAGCTCTACGGTGTCGTCCAAAAAGAGTATGTCATGGTGCCTCCTGCACTGCTGGCGAAGACGGCAGAACTGAAGAAGCATTTCGCTGTGAGCTACGCCTACGTTTCGAGTCTCAAACCCAAGTCCACGAAAAAGAAAAATGCCTAACCCGGCGATATAGCGAGCGGGTGTAGAAGGAAAGAATTACCCACTAGTTCATCGGCTTGGGCCGGGCGTGCCTCGGCTGATAAGCGCCGAGCTTGCCGCCGCCGGGAAGGGTGAGCTGAGTTAGGACGCCCCAACCCATGTCCTGCACATCGCCGCAGGAAATGTTCTTCGATTTCATCTCGGCGCCGAACGCGTTCACGTCGTCGACCATTAAATAGAACTCGTGCCGATCGTTCTCCTCGCCGGGATGGACGGCGACTTCGGCGGGCGGCAGGCCGAAGATAAGCCAGCCCTGGCCGACGTCGACGTTAGTGAGCTGGAGGATGTCCCGAAAAAAGTCGCGGTCGGCTTCGGGATCTTTGCTGTAGATGATGGAATGAGCGCCGGTGATCATAAGGAAGTTTCGGCGCGAACCGGGCGAGCGTCTACGCAGTTCGATATCTTCCAAGGAGGGGCGCGTTACAAA
>DATBCW010000110.1:0-3770 GCA_036270255.1 Chthoniobacterales bacterium | reverse complement strand
GAGTTGTTTGGCTTTGTCCGCGTTCTTTTCGCGCCAGGCGTTATACGTTTTTTCCCACGTATCGTAGTCAGCGAGCAGCTTCTTTTTGTGCTCTGCAAAATAATCGTAGGTCTCTTTTGAAACGAAATAATGCTCGTCCGGCAGACCGAGGGCTTTGCGGCTGGCATCGACAAATTTCGCGCCGGCCTCTCCATGCGCCTTGAATGTTCCCGCGACCTCCGGGATGCCCTTGCCGATCAAAGTGTGCGCAATAATGAACTTCGGCCGGCCATTATTATTTTCCTTCGCTGTGTTGAGTGCATCCAGGAACGCCTGCATGTCCTGGCCGTTGATTTCCTGGACGTCGAAGCCATACGCCTTGAACCGCATCGCGGTGTCTTCGCTTTGGGTCGCCGTCGCCGGCGCGTCGAGCGTGACCGCATTCGAATCGTAGATCAGGATCAAATTATCCAGGCCGAAATGTCCGGCGAACGCGCTCGCTTCCGCGGAAACGCCTTCCTGCAAACAGCCGTCCCCCGCGAGACAAATGCTGTGTTGATCGAAAATCCGGTGGTCGCTCGTGTTGAATCGCGCCGCCGCCATTTTCATCGCCACCGCGATGCCGACCGCGTTCCCAACGCCCTGCCCGAGCGGGCCGGTCGTGCACTCGACACCCGGCGTCTCAAAAAATTCCGGATGGCCCGGCGTTTTGCTGTGCAACTGACGGAAACGCTTAATCTCTTCCATCGGCAAATCGTAGCCGCTCATGTGCAGCCAGGCGTAAAGGAACATGCTTCCGTGACCGGCGGAGAGGACGAAATAATCGCGACCGATCCAGCGCGGTTTGTCGGGATTATGTTTGAGCGCGTAACCGTAAAGGACGGCGCCCATTTCCGCGCAGCCGAGGGGCAGACCGAGGTGACCCGACTTCGAAGCCTGCACCGCGTCCATCGCCAGCCCGCGTGCTTCGTCTGCCGCCCGGGAAAGAATTTCGAGATTCAAACTCATGAACATCGGTATAGTTGCCGTGTCTATCGAAACCAAGCGCAAAGCAGCTGCCTCATAAGTGAAATCGAAAATCGAGAATCGAAAATCGAAAATACCATGAATCGACCTTCGCTGCTCCACATCATCGAGCGACTTGAAGGATTTCTGGGGAAACTTCCTGAAGCAATCCGTCGGCCGGTTTTACACGAGCTGACGCCGCTCAAAGAATTGTTTCTGCAACAGAGAGCACCGCGCTTCGTGCTCACCGGCGCAAATCGGCTGCCGCTGCAGGAAATCGTGGCCAGGGTTTTCGGGTGGACGCCGCCGGCTGAATCGCGCGATTTACTGATGGAATTATTTCGCTGGCACGCGATCGAACTTGGGGGCCGTGGCACCGTGTCTTTCCTGGACGCGCGCGGCGCCGATGCGCGGACGCTGGCCAATATCAACGAGGAGTTAAACGCTCAACCGGCCGACATGCTTCTACATCTCGTGGACGACGACGCGCATGAGCTCGACGAAATCGAGATCGATAATCTCGTGGCCCTGTCAGCGATGAACCCGGCCGGGCATCAGCCGAAAACGATCGGAATTGTCTGGCCTCATCGTACGGGCGAAAGCCGCGGTCACCACAATGGCGAAGGGCCACTAGCTGCACCGCAACCGCTGCGGGCGCGTCTTCAGAACGCACTCCAACAACGCGCCGGGCTGGGGCTGCATTTACTTCAAATCACTGAACTGCGCTCAGATACAACGCCGCAACTGATCGGTTTGCTCGCGCGCAACATGCCGAACGAAGCGCGCGTGGAGATGGCACGCATCGCCGGCGAGCGCGCCGTCCAAATCGAAATCGCCCAGACCCTCGTGAAATCCACGACTGCGATTTGCGCGGCAATTGGCGCTCAGCCCATTCCGCTGGCCGACCTGCCGATCCTAACCGCGCTCCAGCTCATGATGGTCGCCGGCATCATGTACATCAGCGGGCGCGAGCGGAGCCTCCGGGCGGCGACCGAGTTCATTACCGCTTTAGGCGTCAATGTCGGCGCGGGCGTGGTTTTGCGCGAAGGCACCCGCGCGCTACTCAAGTTTTTTCCGGGTTGGGGCAATGTCGTCTGCGGCGCCGTGGCCGGGGCGGGCACCTATGCGATTGGACGCGCCGCGATCGTTTATTTCCTCGAAGGCCTGAGCCTCAAAGACGCACGCCGGGCCTATCTCTCCAGCCGGAAGAAGCGGGTCCAGCCAGAGCCTCGCCCGGTCAAACAGATCGAAGCGGCGCGATGACCTCGAGTGGTCCGCGGAGCCACGCTAATAACTTGTGAATAAATTCGCCGGCACGGAGCGTTTTGTTCACAGTTTTTTGTGAACAAAGACCCGCATTTCTCCAGCCCCAGCAGGCGCCCCAGGATCGCGCTATGAAGCTCTCCGAGATAGATGCTACACTTCGCGAAATCCGGGTGTCGCCGGTCAAGACGCTCGGCCAAAATTTCCTGCACGACCGGAACCTGGCGTCATGGATCGTGGAGAGAGCCGAGTTATCGGCGGACGATTACGTCGTCGAGATCGGACCCGGCTTGGGAGCGCTGACTGAGTTCATTCTCGCCTCAGAGGCGCGGGTGCTCGCGATCGAGAAAGATCAACGGCTCGCTGAATTTCTGCGGAAACGGTTTACGAGTGAGCGGCTGGAAATCATCCACGGCGATGCGCTTGATTTTGATCTGCGGCGGCTGTTCGCCGAGCGCCGCGTAAAGTTGCTTGGCAATCTCCCGTACTACATCGCCAGCCAACTGCTCTTGAAATTCATAAAATATCCGAGTCCCATCTCTCTCTGGCTCTTGATGTTACAAAAGGAGATGGCTCGACGAATTTCGGCTACGCCCGGGACGAGCGATTACGGAGCGCTCAGTCTCACGGTTCAGCTGCACTATCGCGTCGAATATCTGCGAAGCGTGCCCGCGAGCGTTTTCCTTCCGCAACCGGACGTTGATTCCGCGTTCGTCCGGATCAAACCGCGCGTGGCCGATGAACTGCCGCCGTGCGACGCCGAGACGTTTACGCGCCTGGTTCGCCTGGGATTCTCCCAACGAAGAAAACAACTCCGTAATCTGCTGAAGGAAGAAGTGCCGGACTGGGCGACGGCCGCCGAGACGGTCGGATTCGACGCGCGGGCGCGCGCCGAGGAGTTGAGTCTAGAGCAATGGATCGCGCTTTCTAATACCGCCCGCCCCGACCTCGCTGCGGGAGCGAATAGCGCGCCGGCTGAACGCTTTCTCGTGGTGGATGAGAATGACCTTCCGCTGGGTGACGCGCCGCGGCAGGAAGTGCATGGGAATAACTTGCGGCACCGGGCCGTGCATCTGTTCATTTTTAACCAACAGGGCGAACTTTTTTTGCAGAAGCGATCGCGCTGGAAAGACCGGCATCCGCTCCTGTGGGACTCGAGCGCGGCCGGGCACGTTGACGCGGGCGAGGACTATGACCAGACGGCCAGGCGCGAGCTCGAGGAGGAGCTTGGCGTTGGGACGAGTTTAGCTCCCGTGGTAAAGCTGCCCTGCTCGGAGCGGACTGGCTGGGAATTCATCTGGCTTTATCGCGGCGAACACGACGGGCCCTTTACCCTGGCCCGAACTGAGATCGAGCATGGCGAATTTTTCCCGATCGAAGTCGTTTCTGGATGGGTCAAAGCGCGGCCGGAAGATTTCGCGCCGGGCTTTCTAGATTGCTGGGCGGCCTATCAAACCGCCCCCCTTTGAGGCTTAGCGGCGGCCGCGCGTTCTCTTCCCGCCAGCCTTCTTGCCGCGTGCCTT
>DATBCW010000109.1:0-3161 GCA_036270255.1 Chthoniobacterales bacterium | reverse complement strand
CTGGTGGTCGGCTTTCTCGTCTGCATGTTCGCGGGATATCTGTGCGCGGCCATCAGCAAAAGCTGGCGCACCTGCCAGGTATTCGCGCTCATCGTTTTCCTGCTGGCGCTTATCCAGTGTTTCTCGGCGCTGAAGCGCAATCCGGAGGCGCCTAATGTCCGCGCCGGCGAGGTCGGAATGTTCGACGCGATGGCTCTCGCGGTGTCGCCGTTTTGGCTGCATCTGGTTAATCCTCTCCTGAATGGCGCCGGTGCGCTGATCGGCGCGCGAATAAAACGGCGCAGCGCCGGGTAACGGCCCGGCGCCCCCCATGACGTTATCTCCCCAGAAAGAATCGGACGCGAATAGCCGCGAACGGTTGAGCCACGTTGATGAGTACCTGGCCGCCGGTCGACAAGCGGGAGCTTCGGACATTCATCTCGGCGTAGGTGCGCCGCCGCTGTGGCGACGCCACGGAATTCTAGGACCGATCTGGGCCGATGCCGCGGCGCTGACGAGCGAGAACACGGCGGCGCTTGCCGAAGCGTTCCTGACTGACGCTCAGAAAATCCAGTTGAACGGGCGCGGCGACGCCGACTTTGCTTACGCGAACGAATTCGGCCGATTCCGAACGAGTGTGATCCGGCAACGCCTCGGGATCGATCTCGTGTTCCGCATCATCGACACGCGGGTGCGGACGATGGACGAACTTGGCTTGCCCGAAAGCTTGAAACTGCTGACGCGTTACCAGAACGGCCTCATCCTTGTGACCGGTTCGGTCGGCAGCGGCAAATCGACCACGCTGGCAGCGCTCGTCGAGCAGGTGAACATCGAACGGCGCGATCACATCATCACGCTCGAAGATCCGATCGAGTACGTGTTTGAACCGAAAGGCTGCCACATCACGCAACGCGAAGTGCACACCCACACGCGCTCATTCAGCGCGGCTCTGCGGGGCGCGCTCCGGGAAGATCCCGACGTGATCATGATCGGCGAAATGCGCGATCTGGAGACAATTTCGCTCGCGATTACAGCGGCCGAAACGGGCCATCTGGTTTTGGGAACGCTCCATACCGGCAACGCTTCGCGCACACTGGATCGATTGCTCGACGTTTTTCCCGTCGATCAACAGGAACAGATCCGGACCATGATGAGCGAATCGTTGCGCGGCATTATCAGCCAGCAACTCATTCCGCGCGCTGATGCTCAAGGCCGCGTTCTCGCTCTCGAAACGCTGACCAACACGCCGGCCGTTGCGAACGTTATTCGCGAAGCAAAAACTCACATGCTGCCTGGCATTATCCAGACCGGGAAGAAACAGGGGATGCAGTTGATGGATGATGTGTTAACTGCGCTCCGCGACAAAGGGTTGATCTCCGCCGAGGAAGCCGAGGCGAGGCTAAAAGGATGAAGGCGGAAGGCGGAAGGATGAACAGGAATTTTTCCGCCGTCCGCCTTTCTAAGCAATGGCTTACATAGACAAATTCCTCTCGGTCATCGTCGAACAACGCGGTTCGGATCTGCATATCGCCGAAGGGCAACCGCCGAAAATGCGAAGGCACGGAGACATACTGCCGATCCGATCGGAACCGGTGATGCGAAAAGAAGCAGCGGAAATGTTGAGCGAGATTTGTGGTCCGCAAAGTTGGGAGCTTTTTCAAGAAAGCGGCGACCTCGATTTCGCCTACGAAATGGATGAACATTCGCGTTTTCGCTGCAATTTTCTGAAGCAGACCAACGGTTACGGAGCCGTCTTTCGGCTAATTCCGACCACGATCGCGACGCTTGACGAGCTGGGTATTCCGCCGGTCGTGAAGCAGTTCGGCCACTTGCATGGCGGGCTGGTTCTAGTCACTGGTCCGACCGGCTCGGGCAAGTCGACAACGCTGGCGGCATTGATCGGTTACGTGAACGAGACCTTCGCCCGGCACATCATCACGATCGAAGAACCAATCGAGTTCGTCCACCACAACAAGCGAAGCGTCATTACCCAACGCGAAGTGCCGGTGGATTCCATCTCGTTTCCAGCCGCATTGAAAGCGGCGCTTCGGGAAGACGCAGATATCGTTCTCGTCGGCGAAATGCGCGACCTGGAAACGATCTCGCTCGCGCTTACTGCGGCGGAGACCGGGCTCCTGGTTTTTGGCACGCTCCACACGAACAACGCCCGAAAAACGGTCGATCGGATGATCGACGTCTTTCCGGTCCACAAGCAGGCGCAGGCGCGCACCATGTTGGCGAATTCGCTGCGCGGCGTTGTCGCGCAGCTGCTCCTCAAAAAGGCAGACGGCTCAGGGCGATTGGCGGTCAATGAAATCTTGGTCGCGACCCCGGCGGTCTCCGCCATCATTCGCGAGGGCGCTACTCAGAAACTCCAGGACGTCATCGTGGCCGGCAAAGGACAGGGAATGCAATTCATGGACGATGCGATTTTCGCCCTGCTGCAAAAAGGCGCCGTGTTGCCGCACGAAACGTTCATGAAGGCGATCGACAAGAACCGTTTCAAGCAATTCCTTCCGGCGGATGAACAGGGCCTGGGCTATTCAGCCGGTGCTGCCCCCGAAGATGTGAAACGCCCGCGGGGCGATTTTGTCAGGGAGCGCCGCCGCTAGAGGCCGCCGCCAAAAACGCGGAAGGCAGGCTTTCGCCTGCCTTCACGATTCGCAAAATTGCTCAGCCGGTTGCTTAATTATACGGCGACCAAAACGTGGTGTCGGTTACATCGGAAAGCGCGGTTTTGCTGCTGTCCGGAACCCGCGGCAGACTGTCGACTGTCTGCGGACCGTAATCATTGTTGAGAATGTCCTTGCCGGTGGCGTAAAGATTCGTGCCTTTCTTGAGATAGTTCGTCCAGTCAGTCACCTCCACCGGATCACCGCTCTTCTTGTTGGTTTCGATGGCGTATTGGTCGACAGCGGAATCGATCAGCCTCAGATCGTTAATAATCCGGCTGGCTTGCGAGCGCTTCCGGGCGCGAAGGAAGCCGGGGACCGCGATGGCGGCCAGCAAAGCGATGATGGCCACGACGATCATAATTTCGACCAGGGTGAAGCCGGCCCGACGAGATTTAAGATGAAGTTTCATTGTTAATGGAAATGAAAGCAGCGGTTATGCCAATATATCGAGCGCCGATAGGTTATTTCCTGATGAACGAAACGGGTCTTTTTTTGGTTGATAAGAAA
>DATBCW010000108.1:0-17500 GCA_036270255.1 Chthoniobacterales bacterium | reverse complement strand
ACGACGTCCCCATTCCGCGCGCCGAGCAAGACCCAACGCGGACAACCCGCAAGCCGCGCCGACGACTGCCATCAACGCAATGGACCAGGTTCCAAGTTCTTCAAAGTCGATCCGCGCATCCGGTCGCAATCGCCAGATCGGTTCCAAGATTCCTCCGGGAAATCCGAGCGCGAGCGTTACGAGCAGGCAGATCAGCGCGCCGGCGGCAAAAAAGATGATCAGCAAAATGATCGCTACCGGGCGCTTCTCCCTGGTCATCAAGGCCAGCCTATCGCGACCGGAGGATTAAGCGACGTTGGAATCCCGCGGATTTTCGATGAACCAGGTCCAAAATGGCGGGGTTCCACGATCGCCGTCGGAGTGCCTTGGGAGGTTGGCCTTCGGTCGGTCTGAATCGGGTTTGGACCGCGGACTGCCGTTGCCAAATCTCGCGGCTGCTTTTTCTGACCACTCCCAACCGCTAAGGGCCGGCGTGAATCCCGCGACGATTGCCTTCATGCCTCAGGGTCGCGCCGTCGAACGAGCGACCGTTAATTAAAATGTGGCCGCAAAACGCTAAAAGATCGTTAACGAGGAATTGGCAGGGACGGCGCAGCGCAGGGTCCCTACCCCGCTAAGCGATAGCCGATGCCTACTTCGGTCTTGATCAGACTCGGCGCACTCGCGCTCGTCTGAAGTTTTTTCCGAAGATGCGTCACGTAAACCCTGAGATACTGCGCCTGGCTTTCGGCTTTCTCGCCCCACACGGTCCGTAACAATTGCCGATGCGTGACCACTTTTCCGGCGTTCTGAACCAGCACGCGAAGGAGAGAATACTCCGTCGGCGTCAGTCGAATTTCCGCTCCCGCCAGCTTCACCTGGCGCGCCGAAAAATCGACACAGAGCGAGCCGGAAGTAAAAACAGGTTCGCCCGCTTCGGTGAGAGACCGCCGTTGGGCAACCCGGACGCGCGCGAGTAATTCCGCGGTATCGAACGGTTTGGTCACGTAATCGTCCGCGCCCGCATCGAGCGCCGCGACTTTTTCCTCGGCATCATCGCGCACGGAAAGAATCAGCACTGGGACGTCCGACCATTCGCGCAGACGCCGCAGCACTTTGATGCCTTCCAAATCGGGCAAACCGAGGTCGAGCAAAACGACGTCGGGCCGCCGATGGACGATCTCATTGAGACCGTCCTGTCCCGTTTCAGCTTCGTAGACCTGATGGTCCGCGCCTTCGAGCGCGAGCCGGAGCAGCCGCCGAATCTGCTTCTCGTCATCAATGATCAAAGCCGTCCGCGCAGGCTTCATCAATTTGCCTCCAACGCTTTTTCGTCCGTCATCCGAACCGGAACATCAATCGTAAAACGCGCCCCGCCGCCGTCTCGATTCTCCGCGGTCAGTTTGCCGCCATGCGCCTCGACGAATCCACGCGCGATCGCCAAGCCCAAACCGAGACCGCCGGCCCGGCGTCCGTCGCCCCGATAAAATTTTTCGAAAACGCGTTCGCCAAGCTCGGCTGGAAATCCCGGGCCACGATCGCTCACCGAAATGAGGAGCCGGCCCCCGTTACAGTCCGCGTCAACCTCGATCGGTAATCGCGATGGCGTATGACTTCCGGCGTTGGCGAGGAGTTTGGCAACGGCCTGTTCCATCAGGAGATGATCGATGAGCGCCAGTGGCGTGTTTTCCGGCACCTCAAGCCTGATCTCGCGCCCGTCCGTCGATTCCCGTTCGCTCTCGATCGCGGATTGGAGAAGCTCGCGCACATCGCACCATTCGCGGTTCGGTTGAACGACGCCGCTCTCGAGCCGGTTCATGTCGAGCAGATTGTTGACGACGCGGTTCAGCCGATGCGAGCCATCATGAATCTCGCCAGCAAGTTCCTTGAGCATCTCCGCGTTCTGGCCATTCGCCGCCAGGCGCAACAATTCCTGGCTGGCCGCGCCGATCGCCGCGAGAGGCGTTTTCAGTTCGTGCGAAACACAATCGAGCAAAGTCTTGCGCAGCCGCTCCGAGTTTTTTGCCAGTTGGACCTGGGCTGCGAGATGTTCCCGCGCTTTCAACTGCGCGGTCAACCCGCCCACGGTAAGCGCGATGACGAAGAACGTAAGGAAGGTCAGCGCATCTTCGAACTTGGCGATGTGGAGAGTGAAGCGCGGCGGGATAAAAAGAAAATTCCAGGAGAGCGCGCTCAGAGTTGCGACCAGCAAAACCGGGCCGCGGCCCAGAATCATTCCCGCCAGCAATACCCCAAGAAGATAGATGAGCGAGATGGCCGCGTAGCCGGTGAGCGGGGTCAGCAGCCAACAGCCAACCGTCAGCGCGCCCACGCCGACAACAGCGGTGATATACTGTTTCAGCGGTGTAAAAGAAGACGGCTCCTCGACACCGCGCGAACTGGACATTCCCAGCACATCTCCATTGTAGCCCATCCAGACTGGCGCGAAAATCCGTCCTGCCTCATTTTAGTACCGTTTTAATTACTCTGGGCTGCCGACTTGTCTAAGCTCGGAAAAACCGGTGAACTCTGGAGCTCCAACGTCGGCGCCTGCCGTCCCCGAACCACCGCCTCCTGCCCTCGCGCCCCACGAACCGGCCACGGACCAGAAACAGCGCCTCCTTTTACTTTGCCTTGCCAGTCTGGGGATCGTTTACGGCGACATCGGCACGAGCCCGCTTTACGCGTTGCGCGAATGCTTCTACGGCCCGCACGGCATTCTGCCCACGCCCGCCAACGTCGTCGGCGTGCTCTCGCTCATTCTCTGGTCGCTGCTCCTGATCATCTCGGTCAAATATCTGATCCTGATATTGCGCGCCGATAATCGCGGCGAAGGCGGAATTCTCGCGCTCGCCACTTTGGTTACCGACGTCGTTAAGCGCGGTAAGATTTTCTTCCTCCTCGGGTTGTTCGGAGCGGCCTTGCTCTACGCCGACGGTATGATCACGCCGGCCATCTCTGTCATGAGCGCGGTCGAGGGTTTGGATATCGCCACGCCGTTGTTCACTCCCTACGTCGTGCCGATTGCGATCGTGATCCTCATCGGGCTCTTCCTTTTCCAATCACGCGGCACGACTGGCGTCGGCCGGGTCTTCGGACCGGTGACATTGCTTTGGTTTGCCGTGATCGCCGCTCTCGGAATCCAGCAAATCCTTCGTGTCCCGGAAGTGCTGCAAGCGATCAACCCTCTACAGGCCGTGCAATTTTTCATCAATAACGGCTCTCGCGGATTCCTCGTTCTCGGCGCCGTCTTCCTCGCCATCACTGGCGGCGAAGCGCTCTACGCGGACATCGGCCACTTCGGGACGCGACCGATCCGGCTGACCTGGTTCGCAGTGGTATTGCCGGCGCTCGTTCTGAATTATTTCGGACAAGGCGCGCTCCTCTTATCAGAACCGGAAGCGGCCGTGAATCCGTTCTTCCGAATGACGCCGGGCTGGGCGCTGTTTCCTATGGTGATTCTGGCCACGGCCGCAGCGGTCATTGCATCGCAGGCGATCATCAGCGGCGCGTTCTCGCTCACGATGCAGGCGATCCAGCTCGGTTACATCCCGCGCTTGAAAGTGAATTACACCTCCGCTCGCATCATCGGCCAGATCTATGTGCCGGTGGTCAACTGGGCGCTCATGCTTTCCTGTATCGGACTCGTCCTCGGCTTCGGATCGTCGAGTAACCTCGCCGCGGCTTACGGTGTCGCGATTACAACGACGATGCTCATAACGACCATCCTCTTTTATGTGGTCGCGCGCCGCCGCTGGCACTGGCCGGCCTTCGCCGCGATGCCTGTGGCTTTGTTCTTCGTCATCATTGACCTCATGTTCTTCGCCGCCAACATGCTCAAGATCGAGCATGGCGGCTGGTTCCCGCTCCTCGTCTCGGCCTGCATTCTTTTCCTCATGTTGACCTGGCGAAAAGGACGTCGCGTTCTTCGCAACCGGCTCGGCGAAATGTGTATCCCGCTCGATCTATTCATTTCCGACCTGAGCCAGCAACGCATCACCCGAGTCCCGGGCACCGGTGTTTACATGTCGGGAAATCGCCAGGGCACGCCGCTGGCGCTCCTTCACAATCTCAAGCACAACAAAGTGCTGCACGAACAAGTCGTCCTCCTCACCGTGCGCACCGAGGAAGTTCCGTATCTCGCGAATGCCCGGGACCGCGTCGCGCTGGAAAAAATGGAAGAAGGTTTCTGGCGCGTGAATGTCCACTTCGGTTTCATGGAGAAACCCGATGTGCCCGCCGCGCTTGCCAGCGCGAAAGGCATGAAAGTCCGCTTCGACTCGATGCGGACCACCTATTTCATCGGCCGCGAGACCATCCTCGCCACCCGCAAACTCGGCCTCTCTTCCTGGCGCGGCTCCATCTTTGCCTGGATGACCCGCAATGCCGGCGACGTGACCTCGTATTTTTGTCTCCCTCCAAACGGCGTTGTCGAGCTCGGCGCCCGGGTGGAAGTCTGACGCGGATCGCCAACCCCTCCCCCATCCGTGTCATCCGCGTAATCCGCGCTTAGCTCCCTCCCCATTCGCGTTCATTCGCGTGATTCGCGGGCTATTCCGCTTGCCGCTTGTGTGATCAATATCGCAAGCTCCCCGCATCCGATGAACATCCTTTTGTGGGTCCTGCAGATACTCGCCGCGTTCCTCTACGCGGCATCCGGCGTCATGAAAGTCTTCATGTTCGACAAGGTAAGCAAAGACGTTCCCTCCTTTGCCGCGTTGCCGCGGCAAGGCTGGATGATGCTCGGCATCGTGGAACTCCTCTGCATGATCGCGCTGATCGTGCCCGGCGCCTTCCATTGGCACCCGATGCTCACCGTGGTAGCCGCTGCGGTCCTCGCGATTGAGAGCCTCGTGTTCATCGGGGTACACGTGAAGTATCGAGAGCTCACGCCCATCATGATGAGCGTGGTCCTGGGCCTAATCATGGCATTCATCGCCTACGGCCGAATGTTCCTGAAGCCGCTTTGATAAGACTGCCACCATTCGAACCCTCGCGTATTTAGACCTGCTCACGCACCGCCAGAACCGACCGCCTTCCAGAGTGGCCGGCCGCCTGCAGTGCAACGATAGATTAAGTAGTCCTCGGCTTCGCCCTCGATGCCGAACTCTAAATAGATGTCGTTCGGCGGACAAATCCATGCGCGGACGAAAACGAGCTTACTACGCCCGAATCGCGGGACAGGATAAACAAAATAGTCGAATTCGGCGCGGCAAATGGCCCGTAGAATCTTCTCGTCTACGGACAGTTCGTCCCCAGGTTTTGGCTGCATTACGTCTTGCGCATTTCCGTCGAGGATTGGCGCGGCAGTGACCCGTAGGTAGCCGGCAAACAACACGACGAGAAGCAAGAGAACGCTCACCGACACCAGAACACGCTTCATAGGTAAGCGAGAATAAGATTAGCGACGCCTACGAAGAACGTTTTTCGGTTCACAATTGGGGGAGAATCAATAACGCCGATTTTCCCTGGGACTGCTCTGACGGCAAGCAGGAAGTACGCGGTGAAGTCATGACGTCGGACGCAGGCCGTCTGGATTTCGATTGAACTGGTCAATCCCCAACGGGATGGTGCAACCTCCGCCACGTTTGATCTGATCATCTGAAATCCTGATGGCTACTATTCTTGATCCGACGGCAGTGCATCGGCCGCGCAACGTGGATTGGAAACGCGCGGCGGCCCTTCTCTACGGCGATTGGGGAACGAGCAAGGCGTACGTCATCGGGCTGGCCTTCGTCGCGGCGGGGTTCGCGTCGGGGCCGATCATTCTGGCGGTCTGTCTGCTGACGGCGGTCGTCGCTTACAACTACATCATTGTCTGCGCGCATTTCCCCGATGGCGGCGGCGTTTATTCGGCGGCGCGACAACAGAGCCGGTTCCTTGCGTCGACGGGCGCGCTGTTGCTCGTGGCGAATTTCATTGTGACGGCGGCGCTGAGCGGCTGGGCGGCGGTCAGCTACTTCGGTGTGCCGAGCAAATATGCGCCGGTCGCGACGATGGTGCTCGTGCTGGTGGTCGGCGCGATCAATTATTTCGGCCCGAAACATAGCGGCAGCGTTTCGATCTGGCTCGCGATCCCGGCGGTTATCGTCGTGGTCACGATTGTCGTGTTGAGCGCGCCTCATTTGAACATCGAGCACTTCGAGCCGCGCCACGAAAACCTTGGCCAGACCTGGGTCGCATTCGTCGGCGTAATCCTGGCGCTCAGCGGCGTGGAAGCGGTCGCGAACATCACCGGCGTGATGAAACTCGATCCGGATTCGACGCCGGAGCATCCGAAAGTCACGCGCACCGCGACGAAAGCGATCCTCCCGGTGGCGATCGAAGTCGTGCTCGGAACGCTCTTGCTCGGTTGGGCGATGTTGTCGTTGCCGAAAAACATGGTGCCGCAACTCGCCGCCCACAAAGAAGACATGCTGCGCTTTCTCGCCCAGGTCTACGGCGGAATGGCCGGCGGACTCGCCGTGGGCCAGGCGTTCAGCATTATCGTCGCGATCGTTTTCGGGTTGCTCCTGCTCAGCGCGGTGAACACGGCGGTCGTCGCGTTGATCGGTGTCGTCTACATGATGGCGCAGGACGGCGAAATGCCGCGCCGACTCGCCAAGCTCAATTCGCACGGCGTCCCGAGCATTCCGCTCGTGGCGGCAGTCGCGATTCCGATTCTTGTCCTCGCGGTTACGAAAGATTTTGAAGCGCTGGCTGGTCTCTACGCGATCGGCGTGGTCGGCGCGATCGCGGTGAACCTCGGCTCGTGCACGTTCAACAAACGTCTCGGCCTTCCCTGGTATCAACGCGCCATCATGGGCGGAACATTCGTCGTCCTCGCCGCGGTCTGGCTGACCATCGCGAAGACGAAATCCGACGCGCTCTTTTTCGCGATGTGCGTGCTTGGGGCGGGTTACGCGTTGCGGGCTTATTCGCACAAAGTTTCCGGCCTAAAAACGATGACGGTCGCGAAACAGGTCGCCGAGATGGTGACGCCCGATCTCGCGGCCACCCTGGAAGCGCGTTTGAGCGAAGGCCAGAAAATCATGGTCGCGGCGCGCGGAGTAACGCCGGCGCTGGCGTTCGCGCTCGAGGAAGCGCATCTCCGCAAGGCGACGCTCTGCGTTCTTTACGTGAAAGAGATCGCGGTTTTTTTTACCGGCGCTCCGGTTCAAGGAAAGCGAGCGCGCTGGCAGGAAGATCCGGCGGCGAACGCGATCATGTCGTTAACCATGCGGCTCGGGCAGGAGCGCGGCATCGCCGTCCAACCGGTTTACGCCGTAAGCGAGGACGCAGCCGCCACGATCCTCGATCTTTCGGCGACACTCGGCGTCGATTACCTGATCATCGGAGCGTCGCAACGGACCGCGATGGCGAAATTGCTCGGCGGCAGTGTGGTGACGAGCGTCGCCCAGCAGTTGCCGGAATCGATCCGGCTCGTGATCTACGGTTAGGCGCGTGATGGATTCCCGCGAACAGACCGCGGAATGTTTCGAGCTGATGCAGCGGCTCATCGAGTATCGCTACGACAAGCCGTTGCATCATAAGATCATGAAGGCGGCTGATTTTTCGATGCTGTCGGAAGATGTCCTCGTTCTCATCTATCACATGGCGAAAATCTGCGACGGCGGAATTCTGGAGATCGGATCGTTTCTCGGCGCGTCCACCGTCGCCGCTGGATTCGGCGTCCGGGATTCCGGAAAAGCGAAGACGTTTCTCAGTATCGAGCCGGGCGGCGCACTCAAGGACCACAAGCTCGCGACGAAAAATATTTTCAAAGACCTGACGAGAAACGTCGAACGCGCGGGCTTGCACGACCGCGTCACATTGCTGAATGGCGCCTCGTTCGACGACAGAATCATCGCGACAGTCAAAACGCGGTTCGCTCCCGGTGAAGTCGGCTTCTTCATTTTCGATGCTGACGCCAACGTGAAACGTGACATCGACTGTTACAGCATGCTGTTCGCCGACGGCTGCTGGGTGGTGATCGACGATTACATAAGCGCCACGAACAAGGCGGGCCCGACCCGCGAACAGGTGGACGAATTGGTGGCCGCTGGTCAGCTGACGCCGCTTGGGTTCTATGGCTGGGGAACGTGGGTGGGGAAATGGAGTGCTCTTCTGTAGCCGCTTCGCTGTGCGAAGCGAATGTGGGAGGCGCCTTTGCGCGGCGACGAGATCGGGGCGCAAAGGCCCCTCCCACCTTGGCGTCGCCCACAGGGCGACGGCTACAGAAAAGCGGCGCTTCACAACGTGACAGCGCGCCGCTAGGGTGCGCCCATGCACCAACCGTTGCTCTGTAGAATTGCCGTCGCAGCGTCAGCGTTCTTTTGCGCGATCAGCTTGTTTGCCGCGGCTTCGCACATTCAAGAACGCGCGGACCGATTTCTGGCCCTCGCTAACGCTGGTTACCAGGGACTGTATCGGGTGAACAGCGAAGCGCAGTGGCTCTCTGTCACCGATGTCACGCCGGAACATGACGCCGCGGCCGAAGCGACCGGCAAAGCTTACGCGGCTTTCAATGGCAATCCGGCTTTGATTACCGAAGCGCGTGAGCTGCTGACGCACGAGAGGGAATTGAGTGAGATCACAATCCGGCAATTGAAGCAGTTGCTGCTCAACGCGGCCGAAGGTCCGATGACGAACCCGGAATTAGTCGGGAAACGGGTCGAGGCCGAGACCAAGCAGGCGTCGATCCTGAACAGCTTCGAGTTCAAGCTGAACGGGAAAACCGTTACCGCGAACGACATCGACAACCTGCTGGAGAAAAGCACCGACCTCGCAGAGCGCAAAGGGGTCTGGGAAGCGTCGAAGCAGTCGGGGCCGGCATTGAAGCCAAATCTGCTGACCTTGCGCGACCTGCGAAATGGCGTGGCCAAGGAAATGAAGTATCCCGATTACTTCACGCTCCAGGTTTCGAACTACGGCATGAGCACTCCCGAGATGCTCAAGATGCTGGAAGATTGGATGACCACTTTGCGGCCGCTCTATCTTCAGCTCCACACCTGGACGAAATATAAGCTCGCGGAGAAATATCATCAGCCCGTGCCGAAAAAAATCCCGGCGCATTGGATCAACAATCGTTGGTCGCAGGAGTGGGAAGGGCTCGTTGAAGCCGCGAACATCGATAAATTCTTTGAAGGCCGGAAGCCGGACTGGGTCATTAAGACCGCCGAGCAATTTTATACCGGGCTTGGGTTCACCCCGCTGTCGCAAACTTTCTGGGAAAGATCGGACCTTTATCCGCTCCCGGCCGATTCAAAGAGAAAGAAGAACACTCACGCCTCGTGCTGGCACATCGACCTCGAGAACGACATCCGATCATTGCAAAGCATCGAGCCGAACTCGCGCTGGTTCTTCACTGCGCATCATGAGCTAGGACACGGCTACTATTTCAAAGCGTATTCGCGGCCGGAAGTCCCTTACCTTTTGCGCACGGGCGCAGCCCCCGGATTTCACGAAGGGATCGGCGAGTTGATCGCACTTGCGTCCAGCCAGGTGCCGTATCTCCAGTCACGGGGAATTTTGCCGAAGGATTTTAAACCGGACACGACGGCCTTCCTGCTCGACGACGCGCTCGCCCGCGCGATCCCGTTCATCTTTTTCTCCTGCGGAACCATGCCTCATTGGGAAGCTGACGTGTATGCGAAAGGCCTTCCGGCCGATCAGTGGAACGCGCGCTGGTGGAAATACGTTTCCGATTTTCAGGGCGTCGAACCGCCCTCGCCGCGCGGCGAAGAATTCTGCGACGCCGCGACTAAGACGCACATCAATGACAACCCGGCTTATTATTACAACTACGCCTTTGCGACCGTCTTTAAGTTTCAATTGCACGACTACATCGCTCGAAAAATCCTGAAACAGGATCCGCGATCCTGTAACTACGCCGATAACAAGGAAGTCGGGAAATGGCTCGATAACATTCTCAGGAAAGGGAGCACCGAGGATTGGCGCAAAGTCTTGAAGGACGCGACCGGCGAAGATATCTCGACGCGAGCTATGGCGGAATACTTCAAGCCGCTCCAGACCTGGCTCGAAGAACAAAACAAAGGCCGCCAAATTGGCTGGGACTAGAACGCTTACGCCTTACCCAAGGAGGGGCGCTTTCCAAACCGCCCTTCTGGATCGGCGGTCTGGAGGCCGCCGTTCCTTGTTCGCAAAAGGCGAGTAACTCAATGAGCCGCTATCTTATCACCTCTGCTTTGCCTTACATCAATGGGGTAAAGCATCTCGGTAACCTCGTCGGCTCGATGTTACCAGCGGACACTTATGCTCGCTTCCAGCGCGCCCGCGGCAACGAGGTTCTCTTCATTTGCGCGACGGATGAGCATGGCACTCCGGCTGAGCTAGCCGCGCATGAAGCTGGCCTTCCGATCGAGGAATATTGTGCGCGGATGCACGCCATCCAAAAGGATCTCGGCGATCGGTTCGGTCTCTCTTTCGATCACTTCGGTCGCTCCCATTCGCCGCAGAACCACGAGATCACGCAACATTTCTATCACCAGCTCGATGAGAATGGATTGCTGGAAGAGCGGACAACTACCCAGGTGTACTCGGTCGATGATAAACGCTTCCTGCCCGATCGCTATGTCGTGGGCACTTGTCCCCACTGCGGTTACGAACGTGCCCGAGGCGACCAATGTGAGAATTGCACGCGCGTCCTCGATCCGGCGGACCTGATCAAGCCGCGCTCGGCCGTCTCCGGCTCGACTAACATCGAGCTGCGTGACTCCAAACATCTTTTCCTGAAGCAATCCGAGATGGTAGGCCGCTTGCGGGAATGGATTGATTCGAGAAAGGACTGGCCGGTGCTGGTTACTTCGATCGCGCGCAAGTGGCTCGATGAAGGACTAAAGGATCGCAGCATCACGCGCGACCTACGCTGGGGAATTCCGGTCGCTTACCAGGGCAAGGTACGCCCCGGGTTTGAAGGTAAGGTGTTCTACGTCTGGTTCGACGCTCCGATCGAATACGTCGGTGCGACCATGGAATGGGCCGATGCGACGAAGAACGATTGGAAACGCTGGTGGCGTGAAGACAGCGGCGCCGCGGATGTTCGCTACGTCGAGTTTATGGGCAAGGACAACATTCCTTTTCACACGGTCGGGTTCCCAGTTACGCTTTTCGGCTCAAAGGAACCCTGGAAGGTCGTCGACTACATCAAGGGGTTGAACTGGATGAACTACTACGGCGGTAAGTTCTCCACCTCCGGCAATCGCGGAATCTTCATGGACCACGCCCTCGAGTTACTTCCCGCTGATTACTGGCGCTGGTATTTGCTCGCGAATGCTCCGGAGTCCGACGACTCGAATTTCACCTGGGAACA
This sequence comes from Chthoniobacterales bacterium, assembly GCA_036270255.1. GTDB lineage: Bacteria > Verrucomicrobiota > Verrucomicrobiia > Chthoniobacterales > UBA10450 > AV80. The sequence continues at coordinate 6,210 of DATBCW010000108.1, read as the reverse complement.
TTTCCAGGCGACGGTGAACCACGAGCTAGCCGACGTCCTTGGTAACTTCGTGAACCGGATCGCCAAGTTCTGCACCGCGCGCCTAGGCGGCATCGTGCCGGCGGGTGGCGAATACGGCTTGCTCGAAAAGGAAACGACCCGCGCACTCGAGCAACGTCTCGCAACACTTACCGCGCTGATGGAAGCGATGGAGTTTCGAAAGTCGGCCATCGAATTGAGATCGATGTGGGTAATCGGAAACGAATATCTGCAAAAGGCCGAACCGTGGAAGAAAATCAAAACGGACCCGGTCGCAGCCGGCGTTTCGATTCGCTATGCGCTGAATCTGGCGATTGGATTTGCCGCAATAGCCCAACCGTTCATCCCCCACGCCACCGCGAAGATTGCGCAGGCAATCGCGGGCAAGACAGATTCGCTAGCATGGCCCACGGCAATAGCAGACTCACTCCAACCCGGCGCGACGATAGCAGTGCCTGATGTTTTATTTGCGAAGATAGAGCCCGAGCAGCCAGCTCTTTGGATCGCACGTTTCGGAGGGACTGATACTTCGAAGAATTAGACGCGCTGTAGCCGTCGCTACAGGAAGAATATCGTGGAACGCTACTTCACAATCGTCACTTTCACCGTCTCCTCGAGCTCATCGTTCACGTAGAACTCGACGCGATACTTGCCCTCAGCCCAACCATCCGGCGGCCGGCCCAGGGTAAAGCGAGCGCTCGCATCCGGAGTCGGCGCGACGCTTTCCGTTTCGTCGACGACAAAATTCGGATCGACGATGTCGCCTACATCCTCGGCGATCCACGCCACTCGCACTCGAGCACCTTCCGGCAGTCCGCGACCGCGCCAACGCACGTAAATATTCTGCACATCGGATTTGAATTCGTTATTCGAGCCGCCCCCGGGATCGGTCGAAACTTCCACGGTCAACCTCTTCCCAGCCTGGGCCGGATCTGTTTCGACCTCCGGACCGCGCATGGGCGCGGTGGGCGTTGCTGAAGGGCGCGGCGATGGCGTCGGGGTCGGGCTAGCACTAGGTGTTGGTGTCGGTTCTGGGGCAATGATTTCGGGCGGCTTTTGCAGTTGAAGCGTAGCGCGCTGGAGTAATCCACCTGTCGGTCCACGAACCACCGTCGTTTCTTTGACAAAGCCGACCCCGGGCACAAACCACCTGTCCAGCTTGGCCGACATGACCGACGAATCTTCGCAATGAATATGGAACGCCCGAAACATTCCGGCTGGAACGGTGACTGATTCCTCCTTGTCGACGACGAAATGCTGCCGCATTTCCATTCCAGCCACTTCGCCATCAGAGTCCCAGGAATCGCCGGCTTTGACGGCCGCGGGAACGATCGTTTGCGGCGGATCGAGCTTCGCCATGCGCCCGTCCCGGCCGCCGCGGAAATGGCAAACCCAACCGTGTTCGTCCAGGGTCATGAGCTCAGTCTTCGTCACGACGTCGTCAGTCGCCGTTTCAACTTTGATGAACTCCTGGCCGTCGAGCGTGTAGCGTCCGACTCGCACGATGACGGACGCAGTGGTGGGCGCGGCAGCCGAGGGACCGCCCAGTTCTTCCACCAATTCATATTGCCAGGTGGTGCCCTCTGCCGTGGGCAAAAGCGGCTCCGCCCGCGCGACGGCCGCGGCCAGCAAGACGGTTCCGATGAGGGCCAGCATTCTCATGAGCCGGGACTGTTCACCAGCTGTTTTGGGTTCGCCAATGCGGAGAGCAAGATTGCGGTCGAGGTTTTCGCTTGATTGCCCCTTTCCTAAACATCTATCTCTTTCAGTTACATCTGTTACATGAACGCGATTCGTATCCTGCTCATCTCCAATTCGACCCTTCACGGGCGGGGTTATCTCGACCACGCTGAGGACGAGATCCGGAAAACTCTAGGGAACGCCCGGCGCCTCCTGTTTTTCCCGTTCGCCTTGCACGACCGCGATGGTTACGCGGCGAAGGCCATCGAGCGGTTTGCGGCGATGGGCTACGAAATGAAATCGGCCCACAACGCGACCGACGCCGAGAAAGCGGTCGCCGAAGCGGACGGTATTTTTATAGGTGGCGGAAACACATTCCGGCTTCTGAAAACACTCCAGGACCTGGAGTTCATCGAGCCGATTCGCCGGCGCATCCGCGAGGGCGCGCCTTACATCGGCAGTAGCGCGGGCTCGAACGTGGCCGGCCCGACGATCAAGACGACCAAGGACATGCCGATCGTTCAGCCGCGTTCGTTCGACTCGTTAGGCCTGGTCCCGTTTCAAATCAGCCCGCACTTCCAGGATCCTGACCCGAATTCCACCCACATGGGCGAGACCCAGGAAGAACGGATTCTTCAGTTCCTGGAAGAAAACGAAACGCCGGTCCTCGGAATGCGCGAAGGCGCGTGGGTCGTCGCGGAATCAGGTCGCGTCATTCTCGGCGGAACGCGCGGAGCCCGGATTTTTCGGCGCGGCGAAACGCCCGTTGAAAAAGCGACCGGCGACGAAATTTCGAGCCTGATCGGCGCGCCCGAATGAAACCAGAGGAGACGCTCCTCCTTTCCCGGAGCGAAGTCGCGCGCCTGCTTACGATTCCCGATTGCATCCGCGCGGTTGAAGAAATGTTCCGGCAACTCGGTGACGGTAAACTGCCGCCACCCGGCATTCTCGGAATCAAATCGAAACAGGGCGGGCTGCACATCAAAGCAGCGCACCTCTCCGGCGCGCGCGATTACATCGTCGCCAAGCTCAACACGAATTTTCCGCGAAACCGGATCGACCACGGTTTGCCAACCATCCAAGGTTTGATCGTCGTCTGCGACGGAGTGAACGGCCGCCCCCTCGCCGTCCTGGATTCCATCGACCTCACGATCAAGCGCACCGCCGCCGCTTCTGCGGTTGCGGCGAAATATTTGGCGCGTCCCGATTCGACCCTGGCAACGATCTGCGGGTGCGGCCAGCAAGCCGCCGCCCAGCTCAGCGCCATCTGCACGATACTGCCGCTTAAGGAAGTCTACGCGTTCGATTCCGATCCAAACGCCGCTAAAAACTTCGCCGTCACTCTCACTCAAGAATTCGCCTTCGCGATTAAGCCGACCCGCGACCTGCCTTCCGCGCTTCAACGCAGCGACGTCTGCATCACCTGCACCACCGCGACTGAATTCTTCGTCCGCAAAGCAGACGTGCCTGCCGGAATTTTCATTGCCGCCGTCGGCGCCGACGATAGCCACAAACAAGAAATCGAACCGGCGCTAATCGCCGCGGCCAAAGTCGTCGCTGACAGCCTCGATCAATGCTCCACCATCGGCGATACGCATCACGCCATCGCAACTGGTTTAATGCGCAAAGAAGATGTGTACGCCGAGCTCTCCGAAATCGTGGCCGGCAAAAAACCCGGCCGAACCAGCGATGACGAAATCACGATCTTCGACAGCACGGGAATCGCGCTCGAAGACGCCGTGGCCGCTGTCGCCGTCTACGAAAATGCGCACAACGGCGCGACGGGAAGCCGATTCGAGTTCGCCGCGTAACTTTGAATGGGTCGGGTGCTACGGCAGGGCGACGAACTGCTTCAGGAACGATCGCGCCGAATTCGTATCGAGGCGATAAACGGTATTCGTCGAACGGCAGATGGCGTCGCCGGTAATCGTGGTCGCGGCGATCGTGTTGGTGTTGCCGAGAAAATTCGGGCCGCCGGAATCGCCGTAGCAACCTCCGCCATTCCCAGTGGCGCGATTCTCCGAAACGCGGAGCCAGGAAGGCGTGATCGAGTTCAGGGTGCCGGTCGCCGCCGCGCGGACATCGTTATACAAATAGTAATGTCCGCCGGGCTGGTTGGTCACTTCGTAAGCGCCGTAGCCGACAGCGGTAATTTGCTGGTTCTTCGGCAGGTTGGACAGCGAGTCCGCTGCGGGAAGGACCGCGGGAGTAATTCCTTTGACGGGTTTGTCGAAAACGACGACGGCGAGATCGTGAGGATCGCTTTCATCGTGCCCATACAACGGATCAGCGTGCCATGTCCCGACGAAGGTCTTGTCGCCATTCTGGTAGGCCGAGTCGAATGTAACCGTGACGCGGGATGAGCCGATGTCGCAGTGCGCGGCGGTCAGAAAAACTGTCGGCGAGATGAGCGTTCCCGAACAATAAATCCAGGTGCCGTCGGAAAAAACCTGGGGATAAACCAGGCCGCCCGCGTTCGGATGGCCGTTTCCGTCCGGCAAGCCGTACACGATGGCGTCCGCAGAAACGATGACGAGAAGCAAAGCGCCTATAGAAAGAAGAGCGACGGCGAGGCTACGACGGAGGAAGTAATTCATCCCGCCGTTTTATCGGGTCAAAAACGCGCGATCAAGCGCGGTCATTCTTAAGTGTTCTCAACCGCGGCCTGGGCTCGTTGCACCATGGCGACGGCGGCAATCAAAATGATCGCGGCGACAATCTGGTGGGGCCGGAGCGCGGCGTGAAAGAATCCCCAGGTGATGCAGACGGCGGCGAGTGTTTGCATCATTTCGAAGTAGCCGGCGGTCGAGGCGCGCGTCAGGCGCAGCCCTTCAAAATAAATGAGCAACGGAATGCCCCCGGAGATCGAGGCGAGGAGAAGGAGAGCAACAATCGCAGTGCCAGGATGCGCTTGCGCCGCAGCCGGCCAGAGCGACGCCCCGCGAAGTTTTCCGTAGGCGAGAAGGATGCACGTCATGCAGATGAGGCCGACAACGATGCGCAGACTGGCGGCGAGCCGAAGTGGAATGCCGATCATGACGCCGCGACCGGCGACAGTTGAGAGTCCCCAGAAGACCGCGCAGATCAACGCGTAGCCGGTGCCGAGATTCAGTCCGGCTTGAGCGAAGGAAACGCCGATTAGGGTCGGGAATTCCACCGACAGAAAAATGCCGGCCACGATCGCGATCCCTGCATAAAGAAAAAAACGCGGAGTAAGCCGATCGCCGAAAAGGAAGAAAGCGCCGATCGTGGAGATGACCGGCTGAATATTCAGGATGACGTTTACCACCGTCGGGTTGCCATTCTTGAGGGCGAGCGTGAAGAAGATCGTGCCCACGGCCGAGCCGGCGAATCCGGAGAAGATCAGGTAGCCCCAGCTGCGTTTGTCGATTTTGGGAAGCTCACCCAGCTGCGGAATCAGGATCGGCAAAAACATCAAGAGAATGAGGACGTGCTCCCAGAACACGATCACATCCGCGTCGAAGAGGTCATTGAGCGGAATGCGCCAAGCGCTCTCCGTTCCCCACAACGCCGCGCCGAGACCGACGAGCCAGGGCCCATAACTGGAACGGCGCGCGACAGCTTTATTCACGGAACCTCTCATAGCGGCCGGCTGTGCCGCCGTCAAAACCTGTCCGGATTGCCGGGAGATTAGTTCGAACGACCTGCGCGGCTCATATTTCGCGGAGCGCGATCATTGGGTCGATTTTTGTCGCGCGGCGGGCCGGCAAATAACACGCGAGCACAGCGACCCCGAGAAAGAGAATTCCGACACCGGCAAATGTGAGTGGATCCGTTGGTCGCACGCCATAAAGCAGACTCGCGATCAGACGTGAAACGATCAGTGCCGAAATAAGTCCGACCACGGCCCCGGCGAGCGCGAGCCGCAATCCCTGGCCGAGGACCATTTGCAGGATGTTGGTTCTGGCTGCGCCGAGAGCGAGGCGAATTCCGATCTCGTGGGTGCGCTCGTTCACGAGGTAGGAAATCACGCCGTAAATTCCCAGGGCGGCGAGAAGGAGCGAGGTCAAGGCAAACAGGCCGACCATTTCCATCGAGAACCGCCGTTGGGCAAGCGAGCCGGACACAGTTTCGTTGAGGGTTTGCGCGCCGAAAACTGGGAGCGTCGGATCGATGGCTTGCACTTGCTCGCGGACTTGGTCCGGAATCGCTGCGGGATCGAGATTCCCGCGCAGAAAGATGGCGAGATGTTTCGCGTCTTCCTGATAGAGATTCAAGTACAGCTGCGGCACTTCGGTTTCGGCGAGCGATTGCGTTCTCGCATTGGCAATCACGCCGACCACGGTGATCCAGGGAGAATCAGGCCTCGTTGACTTGAAGCGTTTGCCGATTCCCTCTTCGTTAGGCCAATAGGTGCGCGCAAAGGCTTCGTTCACGACCGCAACAGCCGGAGTGGTGTCGTTGTCGAATTCGTTGAAGACTCGGCCGCGCACCAACGGAATTCCCATTAACTGAAAATACTCGGGTGTAATCCGCGATCGTTCGAGCAGA
>DATBCW010000107.1:0-2672 GCA_036270255.1 Chthoniobacterales bacterium | reverse complement strand
CCTCTGGGATGTTTGGACGCGCAAACAACAGCACCAGAACCTCCCATGGCTCCCGAAGGGCGATGATCTCAAAACGCTTTCGAGTGAGCCATTCCTCTTCTACGTCGATGGCAAAGGACAGTATGTGGGCGAGAGCCACGCCGGCGACTATTTCGACACGGCCCGGTTCGGCTATGCCTATGAGCCCGGGTTTGGCGAAGACGTGATCAACCCGCCCCATCTTACTGCCCAGGCGGCTCAACCACCGGTTGCGCTCATGGCCAGCATCCAGGCAAACAGCGCCACGGTCGGAATCCCGCCTGCTTCGATCCAAAAGCATCTCGAGACAAAGACGAAGCCGACTTTGTTTACGAAGATCACTCTTCCACGGCCGGAGAGCACGGGTTCGATGGTGCGCGAATTCGATGTCATCGTCGGTGCGCCCGAGAACGTGACTCAGGTCAACGCCGACAGTCCTTACTACGCGGGGACGGTCGCCTTTTTCCCGCCGATGCCGAGCATGAAAGAGATGTCCATGGATGCGACTTTTACGGTGCCGCTGCCGAAGGCGCCCCAGGTGTTTGCCAACGCGCTCGCCGCGTCGCCGGACAAGTCAGCGCCAGCGAACCTGAGCATCCGGGTGGTCGCTGCGCACGGCCGGCGTCGAACCGCTCCGGCGCTCAAGTCGTTGTCAGTGCATGCGCTCTAATGCGGCCCACGCTTTCTGGTTCGCGCTCGTCTACCTTGCGCTTGCCGTAACAGTCGCTCTCGGGGCCGAGTGGCGGGACATTGAGTTGCTGCTGCCGCGAGAGCTGGGACGAGGCGACGCCGCATTTCTTCAGGTTGAATTAGGAACGCTGCCGCGCGGCCGAGAGGTCCATCTCACTACCGCTTCGGGTCGTGAGCTCGGCGTTATTTCTCCCTACGCCATGCCAGCAGGCCGCGACGCCGGCATCTATAATGTGCCCGTTCCATCCGATGTATTCGTTGAGAGACGATTGATCGTGCGATTATCGTTGAACACATCCGATCGCCGCGAGCGAGCCCCGACAGCGGATGAAGTAAAGAACGTTTGGGTAAAGATCGTTCCCGTCGCGCGTTAATTTCGCCTCATACCCAAAGAGTGCGATCGAAGGTGCGATATTGGATCGCCTCGCTGACGTGTTCGGGGGTGATGATTTCGGATTCAGCGAGGTCGGCGACGGTACGGGAGACTTTCAGGATGCGGTCGTAGGCGCGGGCGCTCAAATTCAGTTCGGTCATGGCGACGCGGATCAGTTCCTGAGATTCGTCACTGAGTTTGCAGTGCTGTTTGATCTGGCGCGGGCCCATCCGGGCGTTGCAGTTCACTTTTGCGTCGGAGTGAAAACGCGTGCGCTGCTTTTCGCGAGCGCGCTGAACACGTTCGCGAATGGCGGCGGAAGGCTCCTCGGTTCGGGTGCTGGAGATGTCGCGGTATTCGACGGCGGGAACTTCGATGTGGAGATCGATGCGATCCAGAAGCGGACCGGAAATGCGCTGACGATAACGGTGGACCTGGGTCGGGCCGCAGCGGCATTCGCGTTTCAGATCGCCGAAGTATCCGCACGGACATGGGTTCATCGCGGCGACGAGCATAAACTCGGAAGGGAATGTGACGCTGCCGGCGGCGCGCGACACGGTGACTTTTCCGTCTTCGAGAGGCTGGCGCATGACTTCGAGCGTGGACCTTTTGAATTCCGGCAGCTCATCGAGAAACAGCACGCCGTGATGAGCGAGACTGACTTCGCCCGGCGCGGGAATTGCCGAACCGCCGAGCAGACCGACATCGGAGATGGTGTGATGTGGCGAGCGAAACGGTCGTGTGGAAACGAAGGCCTGTTCGCCGTTCAGCATACCAGCGATGCTGTGGATCTTCGTGCTCTCGATCGCTTCTTCGAGTGACATCGGCGGCATGATGGTCGCGATTCGTTTCGATAACATCGATTTGCCGGAACCGGGCGGGCCGATCATCAATAAATTGTGTCCGCCGGCGACGGCGACTTCGATGGCGCGCTTCACATGGCCCTGTCCTTTCACATCGGCGAAATCGACCTCGTAATTTTTGTGAGTCGCGAAGAACGACGTCAGGTCGCCGTAAGTTGGAGCGATCAACGATTCGCGCCTAACGAATTGATAGGTCTCGCGCAGATTGTGAACGCCGTAAACGCTGATGCCTTCCACCATCGCCGCTTCGTGCGCGTTCGCGGCCGGAACGAAGATCGCCTCTTTCTTTTGCCGGCGCGCTTCGAGCGCGACGGGCAGCACGCCTTTCACGGAGCGAACGCCGCCATCGAGAGCGAGTTCGCCGACGAAGCTGAATTTCTCGAACCCAGCGCCGTCGAGTTCCTCGGCAACGGCGATCATGCCGAGCGCAATCGGCAGATCGAAACTGGGCCCTTCTTTCTTAATGTCAGCTGGCGCGAGATTGATCGTCGTTCGGCCCCGCGGCCAATAATAGCCGCTGTTGCTGATCGCGGTCGTAACCCGGTCGCGGCTTTCCTTCACCGCCGCGTCCGGCAACCCGACAATAATAATGTGCGGATCGCCCCGCGCGCCATTGACCTCGATCTCTACTTCATAGGCGTCCACGCCATAAACCGCGGCGGAGTAAATCTTGGCAAGCATCGGAAGGAACGCCAAGAGCGTGGCAGGAAACGCCCGAAACTGGCAAG
>DATBCW010000106.1:0-32488 GCA_036270255.1 Chthoniobacterales bacterium | reverse complement strand
CATGCCAAAGACCATTCGTCGCGCCGCGGCCTCCTCAAGATGGTGGCGATGCGCCGGAGCTTGCTCGATTATTTGAGCAAGTCGGAGTCCGACCGGTATAAAAACCTGCTCGAGAAACTCAACCTGCGGAAGTAACCGCCGCCGGTTCGTCTCTGGTTTCGCTCGTCCCTCGGGCCCGCTTTTGGCCTAACGAATTCGGTAATCATAAGTAAACCGGCGCTCAGGCCGATGTTCCACTTTGATTAGAGGTTTTAGTCCCGACGCGTTTCGGGGTTAAAACCTACGATCAGGGTGACCGGCCTGGGATTAGCCAATCCAGGAGAAACGCAGTCATGCAACACAAGGTCACGGCCCAAATTGGGGCCACGCAAATTTCAATCGAAACCGGCAAAATCGCCAAGCTCGCCGACGGCTCCGTCATCGTCTCGTGCGGCGACACCATGGTGCTCACCAGCGCCGTTTCCGCCACGAAGATCAAGGAAGGCCAGGATTGGTTTCCGCTTACGGTCGATTACCGCGAAAAAGCGGCCGCCGTCGGGAAATTTCCGGGCGGCTATTTCAAACGCGAAGGGCGCCCGTCGGAAAAGGAGACGCTCACTTCGCGGATGACCGATCGCCCGCTCCGGCCGCTCTTTCCGGCGGGTTATCTTTACGACACCCAGATCATCTCGATGCTCTTGAGCGCCGACGGCCAGAACGATCCGGATATTCTTGCTATTAACGGCGCTTCCGCCGCGCTCACGGTTTCGGACATCCCGTTCGCCGGCCCTGTCGGCGCCGTTCGCGTCGGGCGAGTGAATGGCGAGTTCATCGCTAATCCGACCCACGACGAGCGCAACGAGAGCGATCTCGATCTCGTTTATGTTGGTACCGAAAACGACGTGATCATGATCGAGGGCTCGGCCATGGAGTTGCCCGAAGAAGATTTCATCAAGTCTCTCGAGTTCGCGCACGGCCACGCGAAGGAAATGATTCGCATCCAGAAGGAGCTCGCCGCGCAGGTCGGTAAACCGAAACGCGAGATGCCTCTGATGAACGTGAATCAGGACATTCTCGAAGTCGCTTACCAGGTTGCGGGCGATCGCATCGAAGGAGCGCTCTACAACGAGAAGAAAGTCGATCGCAGCAAAGCGGTGAACGCGCTCAACGAAGAAGTGAAGACCGCGGTCCTCGAAAAATTTCCTGAGGCCGACAAGTTCGCGATCTCACAGGCGTTCGATTACGTCCAGAAAAAGGCGTTCCGCATTAGCGTGCTCGACAAACAGAAGCGGATGGATGGCCGCGGCTACCAGGACCTGCGTCCGATCACGTGTGAAGTCGGCGTCCTGCCGCGCGCCCACGGTTCTGCCATTTTCCAGCGCGGCGAAACGCAGGCGCTGGCGCTCGTCACGCTCGCGCCCATCGAAGAAGCGCAGAACATCGATGCCTACGGCGGTGGTGAGACCTCGAAGAGCTTCCTGCTGCATTACAATTTCCCGCCGTTCAGCGTCGGCGAAACGGGTCGCACTGGCGGTGCCAGCCGGCGCGAGATCGGTCATGGCGCGCTCGCCGAGCGTTCCCTCGAGCCCGTCGTTCCCGGAATGGAGGACTTTCGTTATGCGGTCCGCATCACGAGCGAGATCATGGAATCAAACGGCTCCAGTTCGATGGCGAGTGTCTGCGGCGGAATGCTCGCGCTGATGGACGCTGGTGTTCCAATCAAGACGCCGGTTGCCGGAATCAGCGTCGGCCTCGTTACGGAAAAGGGCGAAGACGGCCAGATGAAACGCTACGAACTGCTGACCGATATCATCGGTTCCGAAGATCACTTCGGAGACATGGATTATAAAGTTTGCGGAACCTCAGCGGGCATCACGGGGTTCCAACTCGATCTCAAGCTTCCAGGCGTCAGTCACAAAATCATGGCCGAGGCGACCATGCGCACGAAAGAAGCGCGCACCAAGATTCTTGAGATCATGGCGCAAGCCATCGACAAACCACGTTCTGATCTCAGCAAGTACGCGCCGCGCATCGAGACGATCAAAATTAATCCGGAGAAAATCGGAGCGCTCATCGGCCCCGGCGGCAAAACCATCAAGGGCATCGTCGCTGAAACCGGCGCGGAGATTAACATCGACGACGACGGTTCCGTTCACATTTACGCGACCAGCCCCGAGAGCATGGCGCGCGCGAAGGAAATCATCGGCGGCATGTCCCGCGAGATCGAAGTCGGCCAGACCTATCACGGTCGCGTCGTCTCGATCAAAGATTTCGGCGCATTCGTCGAAGTGTTCCCGGGCAAGGACGGCCTCGTTCACATTTCCGAGCTGGCGGATTTCCGCGTCAACCGCACGGAAGACGTGGCCAAGATCGGCGAGATGATTTGGGTGAAGTGCATCGGCATCGACGATAAAGGCCGCGTGAAATTGAGCCGGAAAGCCGCGCTCAAAGAACGCGCCGCCGCCGAAGCCGGCCAGACCACCGAGCCCGATCGCGTCGAGGAGCAGCAACCGCGACGGTAAGCGATTGCAGATTAGTTTTCTGTAGCCGTCGCCCTGTGGGCGACGTTAACGGACAGGATAACAACCTGTCTGCGCTTCGCATAGCGAAGCGGCTACAGTAATCTGCATTCTGCATTCCATGAAGTCTGGATTCCTCGACAAGCTCATCGAACGCCTCGGGCGGATCGGGCCGGAGGACGTCCAGAATTACCTGCTCCAGCTCGCGCAGGAGAAAGGTCTCATCGAGACCGTTTTCAACGCGATCCAGGAAGGGATCATTGTCACCGATGCGAAGGGCCGGATCACGTACGTAAACGACGCGGCCTGTGAATTGTTCGGGCTCGAAGGCGAAGACGCGATCGGCAAGCGCCTCGATGAACGGGTCCGCGGCCTCGATTGGAAATCTCTCTCACAATCCCCCGGTGCCGTCAGTCGCGACATGGAAATTTTTTATCCGGCGAACCGGTTCCTGAATTTCTACATCGTACCTCTTGTGATCGAGCGCCGCGAAGAAAAGGCCGGCTCGACAGCGTCTCGCCCTACCAGCGAACCAGTAGGACATGCGATTATTCTGCGCGACATCACTGAGAGCCGGCGTTCGACGGAAAAGACGATCGAATCGGAACGGTTCAACGCGCTCACCCTGCTGGCTGCTGGCGTCGCGCATGAAATCGGAAATCCGCTGAACTCGCTCCACATCCATCTCCAGTTGATGGAACGCAAAGTCCGGAAGCTCGACGGCAAAGTGAAAGAGGAACTAGAGGAAGCTATCGCGATTTCGCGCGCCGAAATCACGCGCCTCGATTCGATCGTCACGCAGTTTCTCCAGGCCATCCGGCCCTCGAAACCCATTCTGCATCCCGAGAACGTAAACTCCATCGTCGATGAAGCTCTGCGCTTCTTCGCTCCCGAAATTGCCGACCGCGACATCGTCGTCGAACCCGAACTACGTCCTGATCTTCCGTTGATCGAGCTCGATCGCGACCAGATGAAACAGGCGTTTTACAACGTCATCAAGAACAGTTTCGAAGCGATGAAGCGCCGCGGCATTCTCCGCATCCGCACCGACATGGACGCGACCCACGTCAGCATCAGTTTCACTGATACGGGCGGCGGAATGTCCGCGGAAAGTCTGAGCCGCGTTTTCGAACCGTACTTCACGACCAAGAGCACCGGCTCCGGTCTTGGCCTGCTCATCGTTCGCCGCATCGTTCGCGAACACGGCGGCGAAATGGCGATCGAGAGCAACGAAGGGAAAGGGCTCACGCTGACGCTCCGTCTACCATACCTGGATAAACGGGTCCGAATGCTCGAAGCAGGGGATTCAAAGGCGAATTAGGCTTGTGATTTGGAACGAGTGATTGCCAACCTTCTGCCATGCTGACGTTAATCTTCCTCATCGTTTTCCCGTTCGCGCTCTACAAGGCGTGGAAAAATGTGCAGATGGCGAAAGCGAGCGTGAATTGGCGGACCACAACCGGCAAGATCGCAGCGTCGGAAATCAAGAAGGTGATGTTCCGGCGGCAGCCGCACATAACCTACACTTACGTTGTGAACGACAAAGCGTACACCTCGCAGCGAGTTTCGTTCGCGGGCGGCTCCAAACCGAAAGACGTCGATCCAACCCTGGCCCGCTATCCCGTCGGAAGCGACGTCACGGTTGCGCATGATCCGCAAAATCCGGCGGAAGCGGCTCTCGAAACCGGAGCGAACAAACAAGTAACCGCCCAAGTCCGCCTCCTGCTGATCTGCTTCGTCCTGATCGTCGCGATGAATATCCTCAGTTACTATCTGAAAGGCCTGAACCGCCGGTCTTCGTTACCGAACCACTCCTATCAATATTTAGCGACGAACAACGGCCGCACTATCACGTCCCCGTGGGGATGATGCCCGCTCGCTCGACCATCAGGATCACGGTCCGCTCGGGCGCCCGCGGCCGATGCATTATGCCTTTCGGAATCACGACGGCTTTTCCCGGCGTCAGATCGATGACGCGATCTTCCAGATCGATCAGAAAGTGCCCGCTGACGACGTAGAAGAATTCGTCTTCGTTGTCGTGCTTGTGCCAATGATATTCGCCGTGAACGACGCCGAGCCGAACGACTGACTCGTCCACTTTGCACAGCGTTTGGTTGAACCACTGATCTGTGCAGGCCTCGGCGAGGCCGGCTACGTCGATCACTTCAAGCGGCTGGTTTAGAATGTCGAGCCGCGTGTTGTAAGAAAATCCGCCGGGTGACTTATCTTCAGCGGCAGAACTCATCTTGCCACATTCTCTCAACTCTCAACTACAAACTCTCAACTAGTTTCAATCCCGTCTTCGGATCGTGCCCGCGCCGCTGACGCGTTTTTCCACAGTCGGGTTGCCGCTGTAGGTCACCTTGCCCGCGCCAGAGATCGCTACCTTGAGATTTTCACTCGCGGACACTTCGGCTCTGCCCGCTCCGGAAATGGATAGCTCCGCGTCTTTCACCTGGAGCGATTCCGCGTCGAGCCTGCTCGCGCCGGACATTGTGGCCAGCAATTCATTCGCAGTACCATCCACCGTGACCCGGGTGGCCCCGGTTCCCTCCAGATAGAACCCTTTGCCGGAAAGCCGCGTCGCCGACAACCGCACCGCGCCGGTAAGCCGGGCTGCATTCATAGAAGAACTGGAAAGCTTCACCTTCATTCCGTGGGTCGGATGAAGCTGCCCATGCCATTCGAGCTGAAGCTTTTTCCCGGTCACGCTGGCCTCGACATGCCGGAGCAGGTTTTCGTCAGTCCTGATCGTGCAGCTCGGCGGACCGGGGACCCATTCGATGTCGAACGCGCCTTCCGCTTCAACGCTCGTGAACTCTTCGACGGGCCGGTTCTCAGTAACAATGTCGCCGTTGCCCCGAATGCCGGTGAGATGGCATCCACCGAGGGTGAGCGCCGCGAAGGTTAAAAGTTTCGCCGCCAGGAACGGCCGGATCGTGATCGTGCTCATACAAATTGTCTCTGTGGAAGTGAGATGCACTTCCCGGGCAATTTGGATTCAAGATTCTGGGGAATTCTAACCGCCGATTAGGCGGATGGGCGCGGATGGACGAGGGATTTTCCCAGATCCGTGAAATCCGCGTAATCCGCGGTCGCCTCTTTCCCTACATTCCCATCGGATGCCGCGCCACGTAGCCGCTCGTGTCGCGACTGTAATCGTACCAGCGCGGACCGACATCGCCGCCCCGGCCTAAGTCAGTGGTGTCGAGTCGTAACCCGGCGATTACCGCAAACGTGTGGCCGGAACGTGAATAAACAGTCATCCACCGGCCGCGTCCGCTTTCACCAAAACGCATCAGGTCGCTCGACGGGAGAGGCGAATTCAGGACTCCCGCGCCGTGAAGGGCAAAAGAAACCGTTCCCGAACAATCGTAGCCGCGATCGTAAAACGTTCCGTGCCCCCCGCCCCAAATGTAGGGTTTGCGGCGCAGCCCGTTTGCCGCCCAGATCGCGTTCTTCACGCTTTGCGGCGCGTGCGAAGGCGCATAGGCCACTCCGTTCCGCAAAACAGCGCGATTGCCCGACACCATCGGCCGATCTCCCTGTTGTTCGACGCGGCCAATTTCCTGGTCCTGCTCCTGATCTTGATCCTGATCATACTCCTCTGCCCTCGGCGCCGCTGTCTGCGTCCGCCCGGACGTTGAATACGCTACCCGAATCGGTTTCGCGTTGGATCCTTCGTCGCTGTCGGCCTGAAAATTTTCGTCGGTCCCCCGCGGCGGTCTCGGCCTAAGCCGTCTCGGAGCATAATAGGCGACCTCGATCGGCGCGACCGCCGTGGCCGCTAAAATGCGCGGCGCGTTATGAACGATCGGCGCTGCGGCTGCGTGAACGACCGAGCGGGCGAACATGAACGGTTGGAGGGCGACAGAAAATGGCGTCGGTTTGGGGTGACGGCTGCGCCGTGCCTCTGCCGTCGGCATTGCCAGGATCACAATCGCCGTTGCGCAGCAGAAAATGATCGCCCTGCTGCCAGCTAACCTGCCGGGAATGGAGCGCATGCTGCTTTAAAAGCTGCTTCCGCGCCAAAGCGGGGTGTGGTTGGGCGACGTCGGCTCGGAAAATTACGCTGGCCGACCCGCCATCTCACCGCGGGTGGCGGCCAGAACGAGCCCCGGTTCGATGAGCGCGTTAATGAGGAAATGGGCGACGATGCAGGGCGCCAAACTTCGCCCCGCTAAAACAAATACGATCGCCAGCATGACGCCGAGAAATCCGGTGGCCACCGTCGCTCCGATCGCCGCCCGAATACTTTTCCCCATTAGTCCCCAGACCCCATGCAGAAGGCCGAAAAGCAATCCTGAGCTCGCGATCTGGACAACGACGCCCCAACCACGTTCCTGCAGGTAATTCATCGGCCACCGGCGAAACATCACTTCTTCCAGAACACCGGCCGAAACTGCAACCGCGAGTCCCAGCACTTTCAGAAACGAAGGCCGGAACAGGTTTTCGCGCACCGAGGGCAATCGCATCGCGACGGTAACAAAAACCGCGGTAACGACAGCAGACGC
Source organism: Chthoniobacterales bacterium (assembly GCA_036270255.1). GTDB lineage: Bacteria > Verrucomicrobiota > Verrucomicrobiia > Chthoniobacterales > UBA10450 > AV80. Next base: position 25,476 of record DATBCW010000106.1, on the reverse strand, counting down.
GACCCAGCCCGCCGCGGTTCCCATCTGGCCGTGCGCAAACCCGAGATAGCGGACAAATCTCCAGCCGGTCCCGCAAAGATTCATTAAGACCCAGCCGCCTTCGAGCGCCGCAATGACTCCGAGTATCCATGCGCTTCGTCGCTCGGCATTATCGAGGCTCATAAATTTCCGGATGATTCGGCGGTTCGCATCATTGCTTCGAGGCGACGGTTCATTTCTTCCTCGGACACATCCTCGATGTGCGTCGTCAACGTCCAGCGATGGCCGAATGGGTCCTGAATCGTGCCCGAACGATCCCCCGAGAACTGATCCGCCGCTGGCCGGAAGACAGTCGCGCCAGCCGTCACCGCCTGTTGAATTCGAGCGTCGACATCTTCGATGGAGAGCACGACGAACATGGCCGAGCCGCCCAGCGTCTCCGGGCTGAGTGCACCGTGGCTCGGAAATTCATCCGACAGCATAATAATGGAATCGCCGATCCTGATCTCGGCGTGCATGACTTTGCCGTCGGGTGCAACGAGTCGCCGCATTTCTTCCGCACCAAAAGCGCGCCCGTAAAACTCAATCGCCGCGGCCGCATTCTTTACGGTCAAATACGGCGTCGCTGTGTGATATCCGTCGCGGATGGGTCTTACCGCGGAACCCGCAGCGTAATTATCTTCTGCCGTCATCGCGGCGAACTTCGGCCTCGGTCCTCTGTTGTATTGTAAAATTCTGACCTAGACGCGATTCGCGAGGTGATTCCATCGGTCCGTTTGCCGTGAAACGTACTCCATGGGGGTAACGCCCGACACCGACTGAAACTCGTGAATCAGATGGGCCTGGTCGTAGTACCCGGCCGCGAACACGATTTCGCCCCAGTTAATTTCGCGCGCTTGCGGCAATAACCTTACCGCCCGCTGAAATCGGTTTAAGCGAGCGAACAATTTTGGCGTCAATCCGACCTGTTCACTAAAGACACGACTGAAACGGCGGCCGCTCAGCCCCGCATCTTTCCGTAACTCCTCGATCCTGTGCGGCGGCTGATCGCTCGAACCAAATCGCTGCAGCGCGAACACTACGGCTCGATGATGCGCCCGCGACTTCACAAGCTGCCGGAGCAGGAAACTTTCGAGAACCGCGAATTGTTGAGCGGCAGTTTCGAGGGACAAAAGCTCGCCTCGCAATTCCCCTGCCCCGTTTCCGAACAACGCCTCGAGCTCGACATGCTCATTTCGCAACTCCTCTAACGGCATTGCCAAAAATGGAAACGCGCCGCCCGCGACGAAATGCGCACCGATAAGACAGCGATTGCTAGTCGCCGGAATTACGAAAGGACTCGAGTGGGGTCCGGAGAAAATCGCGCCGCCAAATTTCCTTGGTTCCGCGATGCCGTCGAAATCGAAAGTGCGCGCTGAGTCCTCCCACAAATTGATGACCAATTCCGCGGAGCCGTCAGGAACGATAGTCTCCATCGTGTTCGCACCCGATCTTTCATCCCCTTCAAGGCGCCAAAGCATCGCCACAAAATTCCGCAGCGGACCACAGGGGCGATGGAACTGAATTGGCATCTTAGCTCTCAGCATTCTTACCTCGGTTCGCCTCGTTTGGGAGATTTAACTTCCCTGCTAGATTTCGGATTCTCGATTCCATGTCCGACCTGCTGACTTCCGATCTGCGCGCTCCAGCTTCCGGCGTTTCCAATGTCCCGGAGGATATGACTGGGCGGCCGCGCCGAGTGGCCACCGGCGGCATTTCATTTCGCAAAACTTTCTCCGCGCTCAAGCACCGGAATTTCCGGCTCTACTTCGCCGGCCAACTCATTTCTTTCACCGGCACCTGGATGACAACAACCGCGCAGGGCTGGCTCGTTTATCAACTCACCGGCTCGAAAGCGTTACTCGGCGTCGTCGCCGCGGCCGCTTCCGCTCCAATGATTGTGTTCGCGACTTGGGGCGGCTGGATCGCGGACCGTTATTCCAAACGCTCGGTCATCGTCTGCACCCAGATCAGCTCAATGATCCTCTCACTCTCCATGGCGTTGCTCGTCTGGACGAAAGTGGTGCAGCCGTGGCAGATCATCGCGCTCGCCATCGTCGGCGGAATCACGATGGCGTTCGACATGCCCGCGCGCCAATCGTTCGTCATCGAGATGACGAGCCGCGAGGATTTGATGAACGCAATTTCGCTAAACAGCTCGGCCTTCAACTGCGCCCGGATCGTAGGCCCATCCATCGCCGGTCTGCTCATGGCGCACATCAGCATCGCCGCCTGTTTCTTGTGTGACGGGGTCAGTTTCATTCCCGTCATCGCGGGCCTGCTCCTGATGCGGTTGCCAAAGAAGGAAACGCAAATCGTCAGCGACTCGGGTCCCATCGGTCAGGCGCTGGAAGGGTTCCGCTACGTCTGGACCCATCGGCGAGTGCTCACGATTCTCGCCCTCTTCATGGTCGTCGGGATTTTTGGCTGGTCCTACTCCGTGCTCATGCCGGCGTTCGCGCGCGACGTTCTTCATCTCGGCGCGAACGGTTACGGACTCCTCATGGCGGGAAGCGGAGTGGGCGCGCTCCTCGCCGCCCTCACCGTCGCGAGTGCCGGTCACATGTTACCGACGCGCACGATGGCGCTCGGCGGTGTTTGGATTTTTTCTCTCGCCCTAGTTCTGTTCGCCTACACGCGGAATCTCTATGTCTGTATTGGCTTGCTCGCGCTGGTTGGATTCGGCGTCGTCCTTTATTTCTCAACCTCGAATACCGTTTTGCAATCGATCGTGCCCGACGAAATGCGCGGCCGCGTCATGGGCATCTGGGCTCTCATCTTCGGCGGGATGATTCCGCTGGGTAGTTTGGAAGCGGGCCTCATGGCGGATATGCTCGGCACTCCCGCGACGATGGCTATTGGCGCTTTGATCTGCGCGCTCGCCGCGTTCGTGACGTTAAGCGTCATCCGGCGTCGCGAAGCGCAGCTCGGCCCCGCGCCTCGCTAACATTGGCATTTTGCCAGCCGCTTAACGAACCGGGACGGCAGCTTGCCATTGTCCGGAACTGCTTCTACCATCGCGACCTATGTCCGACACATATTCTGGAAAATGCGTTTGCGGCGCGGTGCAGATTGAAGTGACCGGTACGCCGGAAGGAATGGGTTATTGCCATTGCGAGGCGTGCCGATCCTATTTTGCCGCACCGCTCAACGCGTTCACTCTTTGGAAGCCTGAAAAGGTGAAGGTCACCAAAGGCGAAGATTCGCTTGGCCACTTCGTGTCTTCGCCCATGAGCGATCGCCGCTTCTGCACCCAATGCGGTAGCGTTGTGAAAAGCGACCACGATGCGCTTGGCTTGGTCGACGTCCCTGCCGCAGTGATTCCGACGATGCCCTTCAAAGCCGGCGTCCACCTCAATTATGAAGAAACCGTCCTTCCAATAAGAGACGGTCTTCCAAAGATGCGTGACTTCCCTGCCGAGATCGGTGGCTCTGGCGAAACGATGCCGGAGTAGAGATCCTTACTGAAAGGCGCGTCCGTATTGCGCCGGCGCAGCTAACTTCTGGCGGAGTTCGCGACCCGCATGAAGTGGCCAGTATGGATCGCGCAAAAATTCGCGCGCCATCAAGACCAGATCGGCCTCACCCGTTCGCACGATCTGATCGGCTTGCTCCGGTGCCGTGATCATTCCGACCGCGCCCGTCTTAATCCCACCTTCCGCCCGGATGCGCGACGCGAACGGGACCTGGTAACCTGCACCGACTGGAATCTTTGCATCGGGCACGCTCCCTCCGCTTGAGCAGTCGATCAGATCGACGCCGAGCGGCCCCAGCTTCCTTGCCAGCGCCACCGAGTCTTCCGCGGTCCAACCGCCCTCTACCCAATCGGTCGCCGATATTCGGACAAAGAGAGGATATTTCTCCGGCCACACCTTTCGAATTTCCTCCGTGACCTCGCAGAGTAACCGCGCCCGATTCTCAAACGATCCGCCGTAATCATCCGTCCGCTTGTTGCTCAATGGTGACAGAAACGAATGCAGTAAATAACCGTGCGCAGCGTGGATCTCCACCACCTTCGCTCCGGCCATGGATGCGCGTCCTGCCGCCTCCCCGAATGCCCGGATCACCCGGTCGATTCCGGCTCGACCTAATTCCTGCGGGACCTGATATCCGTCGTCGAACGGCAGCGCGCTCGGCGCAAAAATCGGACTCCACCCGCCCTCTTCGGGACTGAGCGGCGCGTGTCCTTTCCACGGCGCGCTCGTGCTTGCCTTGCGCCCCGCATGGGCTAGTTGCATTCCCGCGATCGCGCCCTGCGCCTCGATGAATGCGAAAATGCGCGCCAGCATTTCCACGTGCGCATCCTTCCAAATCCCCAAATCATCCGGGCTAATCCGGCCGTCCTCGGTAACCGCCGCCGCCTCCGTGAAAATCAGTCCTGCGCCTCCGACAGCCCGGCTCCCGAGATGAACGAGATGCCAGTCGTTCGCGAACCCATCGACACTCGAATACTGGCACATCGGCGAAACCACGATCCGGTTCCGGAGCTCCACCTCCCGTAGCCTTAATGGCGAAAACAAATGCGCTTTTTCGTTTTCAATCATGCTGGGAGCTTCGCACAATGAACAATCAGGAACGGAGGAAAACAGGAAAAAAGAGCACACCATCAACTCTTCCTGCGTTCCCACTTTCCTGATTCAAATCTTGGACTTAGCGACCCAGAAAAAAATAAAGAACCGTCAGAGCGAGAAGTACAATCGCCGTCACCCACCAGATTGCGCTGATCCCCGCCGGCTTCGGCGACCCTCCGAATTCCTTCCGAGTGAATCCCTCGTAATCAAATTCCTCCGGCAGATCGACGCCGTCATAACTTTCCGCATCCTCCCGCCACCCCGAGTTATGATCCGCGCCGCATTCCGGGCATGCCAGCGCCCCGCGCGCAACATCCTCTCCACAAACCGGGCAAATCTCCGGACTTTCGCGCTCCACGTTCTTCCGCCGAGTCATTCCCACATGTCACACGTCACGTGTCACAGGTCACATTCTTCCGAATCTTGAATCCAAATCCCCGATCTGCTCCGTCCATTTATTAGACACCATGGAAACCTCATACCCACAACCACCCGCACCGGTCGACGTCCACGCCATCGCCAATGTCCGCACCTGGTGCGCATTCATCCACGCCAGCGCGCTGCTCGGCGTTTTTCTGCATTTCCCCGGGCACCTGCTTCCGCCGCTCATCGTCTGGCTGATTAAGCGCGACCAATCGCCTGAGCTCGACGCGCACGGGAAAGAAGCCGTCAACTTCCAGCTCTCGATGCTCATCTACAATCTCGTCGCCGCTGTCTTCTGTCTGGTCCTGGTCGGCTTCGTTTTCCTAGCCGCGCTCTGGATCCTGAACACCGTCTTCGTCATCATCGCCGCCATCCAGGCCAGCGACGGAAAGTTCTACCGCTACCCGATGACGATCCGGTTCATCCAGTAATCACTAAGATCAGAGCTTCGATCAGCTTTGCATTAAGCGCTCATTGGCAGCGAATGCTATTGCGGCAGCGATCTCATGATTCGTATCCACGTAATTGAATTGGCGCACGGCGTAGCCATAAGCTGTCGCGAGCACGCCTTTATCGCCAGCTTCGGCATCGTGGGCCCATTTCCGACAGGCTCGAAGGAATCCATGGAGAGGGCAGTTGGCCGCAAAGATCTCTAGATCGTACCAGCGTTTGGCTTGGTCGACAGTTGGCCACCCGTTTCTGATTTCGGCGAATGCTGGATGGAAGACAAGACTCATTTCCAGAACGATCGGATCCAGCGAAGCCGGGGCTTGTCGGATCTCAGAGTAGTCGATGATCAAAGGCTCGTCTGCGCCTTTGATCAACACGTTCAATCCGTGTAAGTCGCAGTGCTGTCGGCACACTTTGATGCGAACTTCCCGCTTTTCCAACTCGCGCCAATCAAATTCTAGTTTCGAGCCATTTTTTTCCTGCGCTTCATCAGAAACAAGCAACCGACGCACGTCGCCGACCGTAACACCCGCTGGAACTGCAGCCTGCCAAATCGCTTCCAACTTCCGGAGCCGGTCCACGATTGCCGGACCGGCATCCGGGTTCTTTAGCAGCGTGGTTGTCAGAGTGGTGTCATATTCCTGTGCGAAGCCATAGAAGATTCCGCCCACCCCTGCGGCGCCCGCACGCACAAGGGTAATCGCATGCGCGAATCCCCCCACGTCGATCACCGGCGCTACGAATTTGTTGTAGGCGCTCCATTCCTTTTCCACGTCGCCAAGCGGTCCCAATTTGACCACGGCATTGGACCACGTCGTACCGTCGGCCGCTTCTACATTCAATCGCAATGTCCGAGACGACGAGAGTCCGCCGGCCAGCGGCGCAACCCGAACGGCAACGCCCTGCTTGAGTCGCGCAAAGAGTCTTACAACCTTTTTTTCGTCATGAGTCAGCTCGAGCGCCTCGAGACCCGAGGAGATTTCGATATTAGCGAGCGCCGTTTGGTGCTCAGCGCTCTGCTGGATATAGGCGAGGCATTCCGCGAAATCCGATTTCTCACGAAACTGGGTGAGCTGCTGCGGTTCGCCAACGCCCCAAATATCTTCGCGGTCGCTTTTTTCGGTTAGATTGGTGGCAAGCCGGATGTTTCCGAAGGCGGAAAAAACAAGGATCGGCGTTCCGCGCGCCTTCTCGCGAACAAACGCATGGACGGCAAGTCCATGATCTGTTTGCTCATCCAGCCGACTGTCTGCCGTCGGGATTTTTAAGTCGAGGACGATGAGGTCAAACGTTTCCTGATCGATCGCCTGCATCGCGGCATCCCGGCTCCTAGCGTAGACGGCAGTGATTGCTTGGTCCTTGGCCAGTTCCGATTCAAACAGTGCAATATTCTCTTCATTGTCTTCTACAATGAGTAGTCTCATACAGAGCTTTTCGGCCACCGCACTTCGAAACGCGCACCCCCGTCCTTGCGGGGCGTCAAAGAAATTCGACCGGTCATGGACAGGGCCGCTTGCCTGGCCAATGCGAGACCCATCCCCAGATGTCCGCGTTTCGTCGTCGCCCCAATCTCGAAAACATTCTGCGTTGTTTCCGGCAGTCCTCGTCCGCGGTCGAGTATCGCAATCCAATAATCAACGTCCGTCTCTCCCCAAGTCACGAGAATACGCTCCAGCATCGGTAAGTCGGTTACCGCTTCCAGCGCGTTGCGGACGGCGTTGCCCACAATAATCTGAATCAACTCGGCGGCTCCGAAAACCAAGAGGGGCTTGGGTCCAGCAAAAGCAACTTTCGTTTCTTGTCCGGTGCACTCTGAGAAAACAACCTTCTCGATAACATCCACGAGATTGAAATCGGAGTATTCAGGCGCCGCCGCGGCTTGACTGAGACGATCTATCGCGCCGACGAGTTGTTGTAGGCGCGACCACTCTGTTCTGGTTCTGCTGCCCCGCCAGCTCGAAAATTCCGACCCGGCATACACATCAAGTCTTCCGATGATCGCACTAATCTCGTGCACTAGCCGATGTGTCGTATCCTCGACTGCCTCAGCGTAAATCTGCTCAATCATCCGTTCCTCGTCCGTTTCCGATCCAGCTTGAACAAAAGCCGCATCTGGGCCGGGGCGCAGAGACTGAAGCGCTTTTAACAAGGCACCCTTGATCCAGCGCTGCGTCTCCCCCGCGAGTGCGACTTCCAGCACGGGAATATCCTGCTCAGTAGCGGTCCGACAGAGCGCGCGCGCCGCCCGCAAGCGATCATCTGGAGCGGTAGCGGAAAGAAGTTTTAAGGCTTCCGCGCGGTCCATCAGCGAGCACTATCATGGTAAAATTCGGAGCGGCGATCAAACGCTTCAAGTCCGCCTTCCATCACGTTTGTGATCGCGGCGATGCTCTCTTCGTCATCGAGAGGAGCAGCGTGTCGAACGAAGCCGCGCGCCCCATCGGATCCGAGCAGCACCACAAGGTCCGCCTCTCCAAGAACTGGGATATTCGGATTATGGGTAGAGAAAATCAGCTGGCCCTCCAGCTTACTCTTGCAAATCGCTTTAATCAGCGTCTCCACGATGAATGCATTATCTAGATGATCTTCCGGTTGGTCGACAATGAGGGCCGACCGCTTTTGCCGGAGCAAAAGGGGCAGAACCACCGTGCACCGTTGACCGGTAGACAACTCTTCCGTCGTTTTGTATTCGGCCCCATCTAACAGCGACAGCGTTACACCGTCTTCGACAGGCGCCGTCAGAATCGCTTCAACTCCCGCCTCATTTAAACGTTCGATGATCTTGCTCGCGCGGATCACGCTGAGGCCGGTGATTTCGGCAATAGTGGAAGCGTCTTCACCTTCCACTGCTTCGACGAATTCGCGCGGGCTCATTTGATCGGCAATAATCGGTCCAATCTCATTGTACCGGAGAGCGCTGCCGCGAAGAGCAGCCACGACAGCGCTGGCATAATGAGAATTCAAGCCCGCGCGCTCGACGGAAATACGAATCCGGGGTCCAAGCTCATCGTTTAGCCGGGATGCAAGTTCGAGGCGCCGTTCGAAGCGCCGTCCACGCACCTCATCGATCGCATCTAAGTGTTGCTTTCTTTTTTGTTGAATCGAGCGAAGGCGCGCATCCTTATCTTTAATCAAGGCCTTCAGCGCTGATTGCTGTCCTTTTTTCTCCTCGAGCTGGGCTAATCGACGCGCAATTTGACCGGCCCCTTTTTGCAGGCCTTCAAGTTGGCGCCGAATTCGCCGCGATTCGTCTTCGTATTCCAAAACTTTGGCCGCGTTCGCGGATGCAAGAAGCTTTAGTTGAGCAAGCGCGACATCCACCTGTTCCACTGCCTTCCGGAGGTGGTCTCGACTTTCGTTTACGGTCCCCCGGACGGCTGAAAGAGGATCATCGGACCGCGCTGCTTCCGGCCATGCCTCCAAATGTGGCGCCGCATTGGAGGACGATTCTAGTCGGTTCCTCCATTCCCCAATTGCGGCGGTGACGCGGCTGAAGACGCTGGCGCGGACGGATAATGCTGCAAGCCGGCCACTCAGCAGGTTTAATCTTTTGGTCTCGTCCGCTGCTTTCTCGATGCTTTTAAGAGCCGCGGCGTGTTGCTTTCGAAGTGTTTCCGCCTCATTGAGCTGGAGCGTGAGCGCCTCCAACTGTCGACGGAGGGCTTGCAATTCTTCGGATAGGGATCTCCGCTCTTCCGTCTGAGAGCGGACGTACGAAAGGAGCATTTCTTCCTCTTCCGAGTCAACGTCCTCTGCGTCATCGGTGCGTATCTGGTCGAGGAGACGCAAGCGGCTCGAGCCGCTTAGCCCCACGGACTCAATCTCGTTTTGCGAGAGGATTAAGGGGCTGCCCGTTTCTCCTTCAGCGGTCTTCGTCCAATGCTCCGCTGTGCGACTTACACTAATCTTTTCCGAACCGGTTTTTACGGTCACCGTGACGCTCCCGGATCCAAGGATCGACAGGGCGTGCTCTCGCGATTTTAATGACGCTTGGTCAGTCAGGGTCGGAGCGCCCAAACAAAACCGGATCAGCTCTATTATCGACGTCTTGCCCGTGCCCCGCGGTCCAATCAGAACATTTAGACCATCGCCAAACCTAAGATCCAACCCATCAAGGAATCCCTCTTCCACTTGGACGCGGCTAATAATCATCGTCCCTTAATACATACATCATGCCGTCTCGCCTGCGCAATTGCGACACGCCTTCCATTCCTACGAAGTGGCGATTTGTTGATAGAATTGCAGCTGGTGCTCACCTTGCCACGATTTCGAGGCGATGGCCCGCGACGAATTTGAAAATGACGAAGCAGAGATTGGAGCCTAGGGCAAAGGCGGCGTGGAGGAGCCAGAAGTTGCTGGTGGGCCATTTCTCGAGAAAGCCGCCGACCAGGGTCAGGCCAACAGTTCTTCGAGCTCTTCGGTCGTCAGGCCACTCATTAAGGGTGCTTCGCTTTCAAGGGCGGCGTCGATGGCGGCGCGTTTTTTGGCCTGAAGGTTTAGGATTTTTTCTTCGACGGTGTCTCTCGTGATGAGTTTGTAGGCGGTGACGACGCGAGTTTGGCCGATTCGGTGGGCGCGATCGGTGGCTTGGGCTTCAACGGCGGGGTTCCACCACGGGTCGAAGTGGATGACGGTGTCGGCGGCGGAAAGATTGAGGCCGACGCCGCCGGCTTTCAGGCTAATCAGGAAAACGGGGATGGTGGCGTCGCTCTGGAACCGGTTCACTTCTTCCTGGCGATGTTTGGTTGCGCCGTCGAGGTAGCAATAGGAGAGCTTGCGCTCGTCGAGGCGATCGCGGACGAGGTGAAGCATGGAAACGAACTGGCTGAAGACGAGGACGCGATGCTCGCCGTCGATCGCTTCGCCAAGCAGTTCGTCGAGCAGTTCGAGCTTGGCGGAGGGATCTTCTTTCTCGAGACCGACAAGGCGGAGATCGCAACAGACCTGGCGTAAGCGGAGAAGGCCGGTCAGCATTTTCATTCGTTGCGCGCCGGCATTTGTCTTAGCGATGGAGCTGCCAAGGCCGCTCTGGATTTCTCGGAGGAGCGCGTCGTATGCGCTGCGTTGACTGCTCGTTAGGTTGCACGGGAGGACTTGCTCGATCTTCTCCGGCAGATCCTTGGCGACGTCGCGTTTTCGCCGTCGAAGCAGGAATGGTTGGAGACGGCGGGAGAGGCGGCGCTGCACGTCGGGCGCGGCGCCGCGGGCCAGCGGGAGTTCGTAGCGCTCGCGGAAATCCTTGTGCGGTCCGAGGTAACAGGGGATCGCAAAGTTCATGATCGACCAGAGGTCGCGCACGGAATTTTCCATTGGCGTGCCGGTGAGCACAAAACGATGTTTCGCGCGAAGCGCGAAGGCGGACTGCGCGTTTTGGGTCTCAGGGTTTTTGATGTGCTGGGCTTCGTCGAGGACGGCGGTGGAGAACTGAAACGTGCGGAGGTCCTCGATATCACGACGAAGTAGCGCGTAGCTGGTGATGACGATGTCGGCCGCGGCGATCGATTTGAAAAGCGCGGCGCGATTCGGGCCTTCGAGCACGAGCGTTTTCAATTCCGGGGTAAACTTCTGAGCTTCGCTTTGCCAATTGGTCACGAGGGATGTTGGGCAGACGACCAGTGCGGGAGCGTTCGGCTCGACAGCGTCTCGCCCTACCTTTTGGGCGCGGAGGAATGCGAGGGTTTGGACGGTTTTGCCGAGGCCCATCTCGTCCGCGAGGATGCCGCCAAGATTGTTCGCGGCCAGCCGGGTGAGCCATTCGAAGCCGGCGATTTGGTATTCCCGCAAAGTCTTCGCGAGCGAGCCGAGCTTGTCCTTGGCGTCGCCTACTGGTGCGTTCGCGCTGGTGATGAATTTCTTCAGCGCCTCCAGGCGATCGGCGATGGCCGAGCCTAGCTCGCGCGCGGTTTCTTCAACGTAAGGCGCGTGGGCGCGGTTGATTCGGTAAAGACCCGGCTGTGTCTGCGCGGGATCGCAATCGCGAATCACCTGCTCGAAATCTTCGAGACCCGCAGTGTCGATGACGGCGAGACGGCCATTCTTCAGTCGCGTTTGACTTCGGCCAGAGCGAAGCAGTTGCTGGATCTCAGCATTCGAGAATTCCTGGCCACCAGGCGTCACGAGGGAGTAGCGGACCTCGAACCAGTCGACGCCCGATCCAACGATCTCGAGACGCGGCGTGACTCGCTCGATTTCGCTCGTCCATTTCTCTACCTGCGCGGTGAGGGTGACGTTCCAATCCCGTTGGAACTTCGGATAATCGCTGGCGAAGAACCGCACCACTTCAGGTTGTCCGTGGAGCACGAAACCGGCGGCATCCGTGCGAGCGAAACCGACCCGCTCCAAGCGCGCGATGGCGGCTCGTTCCGCCGGAATATTGCGCAGCAAAATGCGCTCGGCATTTTGCGGATCGCGATAGACAAACTGGTCCTGCTCGTTTGTCGCGGCTTTGAACGCGGGGCGATTTCCATAGGTGCAAAGCAATTCGCCGGTGACGCTGTTGAGTGTGCCGGCCAAACGCAGGTCGAAGACGGGCGTAGCCGGAATAACCTCAGGGAGCCGCACATCTTTGCCCGCGCTGATATCAAATGCCCCGCGCAATCGCGGCAGATCGAACGCGAGGAATTGTAAGGCGCGATCGCCTTCCAGCAGAAGCGGCGAACCAAGCAGGTGCGCGGCTCCCGCCGGCAATGATTCGCCGCAACGGACGAATTCGTTTTTGCGAAGAGCCCAGGCGTCGATCGCGTTCCAGAGCAGCATCGTGTTCGGGATCGGCTTCGCCTTCACGGTGATACCCCCATACGCGAGCTGCTCGACCTGGAGTTCGGGGCGAATGGCGACGGACGAGATCGTCACCGGTTCTGCTTTTCCGAACGTGACGCGGGGATGGTTTTGGAGCGATGGGAGCAGCCGCAAAAAGGCATCGCGTGACGACAACGCCATGCCGCTGGTGAAGATCGCGGGGAAAGCACGCAATCCCTCCGCTAACGACAGATCCGATTCGTCGCACGCGAACACAGCCTCCTTCGGCAAGGCGGAGAACAAAGTGCGATTCGCGCCGACTTCGGCTTCGACGACCAGCATGACCTGCCCTTTCGCCCAGGCCGACATGAAGTTCGGCGGAAGAATCAAATGCAGCTTCGCGGGCTTCGCTTTGGCGGTTCCGATCGGGACGAATGTCGGACCGGTGGGCGGCTCCTCAATCTTGGGCTGTTCCGGGATGATTGCCGGGACGGGACGGAGAAGGGCGAGACCAACGGCGACAGAATGCCCGCAGATCTTGCCGCTCGAGCGCGATTCCCAACAGGTGCAGAGATTCTCGACATCGATCGCGCTCTTGATGCGCAGGCCGGACCGGAAATTCTTGATACCTTCGCGCACGAAACCGGTGAGCAACGGCGGCTCGTAACGCGCTTCGGTCACCCGACCCGCTTTCACCACGTCGCGCGCCGCTTTCATAGCAGGCCAGCCACCGGCGTTAATCAGGAGTTTTTCGGTAAGCGGAATCGTGGTCGACATCGCAGGGAATAGGAGAACCTCACACAAAGGTCACCCGTAACGCAGCACTTTAGTGCGAGGCCGGGCTTTCAAAGGGACACAACGGATGATTGATCTTGTAGTGCGCTTTTGTGAAACGCCGGGCGATGGTGTCTGACACAGACGCCCTACAATCCTCTCACGAGCCTACTGTTTCTCGTAGATACCGAGGAAGCTGGTCTGCCACGTCTTCCCGCCGTCGGTGGAAACGGTCCATTCCTGTTTTACTTTGCCGTCGGCTGACGGCGTGAACGTGATCCGATTCAGAGAGGAGCCTTTCGCGTTTTTGGTTTCGCCGGAAAGGACCATCGCGCCGTCAACGAGCCCGCCAGCGAGATGGAGGATGCTGCCGTCGCCCCCGACCCAGTCCTGGTGCCACTTGCGATCCGCTTCATCGTAGTAATTGACGCTCATGCCGCCGGTTCCTCGCGCGGAGAGCCATTGCTCGCGGATAGCGCAACCTTCAGACTGGCGCGTGATCTCGCTCGTCCCGACCTGGACGCCTTTCGGATTGCTGACCTTCCAGCGCCCAATCCAGAAATCGAATTGGCGAAACTCTGGTGCGACACAAGCGGGCGGAGGAGGCGTTGCCGTAGCCCCTGCGGTCGGCGCCGGGGACGACTGCGCTTCAACCACCGCGCAAATCAAAACGAAAAGAATGCCGATCGCGGAGCGAGTCAGTTTGCTAATGTTCATTTGGAATCGAAAACAATTGGGCGCTCAAGAACGCCAATCAAGTCGCCGCTTGAGCTTCGAGGCGCCGGCTCACGACGAGCTTGAAGATCACGAAGCAAAGTCCCGCGCCAGCGGCGAACGCGGTGTGGAGGAGCCAGAAGTTGGTGGTAGGCCATTTCTCGAAGAAGCCGCCGACCCAGCCGACCATCGTGTTCGCGACGAAGAAGGCGAGATAGTAAAGGCCAATGACGGTGGCGTTGATTACTTTCGGGGCGTACTTCGCGAATAGAGCGAGGCTGATCGGCAACAAATGGGCGAACGCGATGCTGTTGATAAAGTGGAACGCGACCGGCCAGAAGAGGCCGATTTTGTGACCCGTGGTTTGGGTGGCGGCGGCCATGAAAAGGCAAAGCGTTCCGGCGATCGAGAAAACGGAGCCGATGATCAGCTTCGTGACCTCGTCGGGTTCGCGCCACCGTTTCCCGTACCAGCGATAAAAGATTGCGACGAGCGCGAGGAAGCTAACGCTGACGATGGCGTCGAGCGTAACAAGCCAGGTAGTCGGCAATGTCTTGCCCATGAACACGAGGTCGAACTGCCGGTCGCCCCAGACGAGGTAAGCGTTAAAGATCTGGTTGTTCGGCACGATCGCAACGGCGAGCACCGGGATGAGCAGGATGAGCGCGATGACAGATGTCCAATCGCGACTGGTTAGTTTCGCCTTCGGCGTCGCCGCGGCAGCCGCGAGGCGCGGATCGTTGTCGCTCGAGCGCAAATATTTTTGCCCGGACAAATAAATGCCGATGGCGAGAAGCATGCCGACGCCAGCAGCGGCGAAGCCATAGTGCCACCCCACCTTCTCGCCTAACGAACCGACAATCAGCGGCGAGATAATCACCCCGGCGTTGATTCCCAGATAGAAAATCTGGAAGGCATCGGCGCGGCGGAGATCTTCGGGTTTGTAAAGTGAGCCGACCTGGCTGGCGATGTTGCCCTTAAACATGCCGCACCCGACGACCAGACAAAGGAGAGCGAAGAGAAACGCGGTCTCGAACGCCATCAGGAAATGGCCGGCCGCCATGGTGAACGCGCCGAGCAACACGGTGCGGCGCCTGCCCAGCACTCGATCGGCCAGAAAGCCGCCGAAGATCGGAGTGAGATAAACGGCCGCGGTGTAAGTACCGAAAATGGCCGAGGCGAGCGGTTGACCGTCGAGTCCGCTATACAAGGGCAGTCGACGGAATGCATCGAAGATCGCGACGCGCTCGATTCGCCCGGGCAGGAGGAGGTACTTGACCATGTAAAGGACCAGCAGCGATTGCATGCCGTAATAGGAAAAGCGCTCCCACGCCTCAGTGAAGGCGAGATACCAAAGCCCGCGCGGATGTCCCAGGAAACCGGGCGTGTGTTCTTCGCCGGTTAACGGTGCGGCGTCCTCTGGTTCGGCGGTTGCAGTCATGCCCGCATGCTGAAGTGACGAGTGACGTGTGACAAGGGACGAGTTGAAGCGACCCTGCGCGGTCACCTCCGCCAGTGGCGCAGAATGCGATGCATCGGTGTCGCGGTGGCGTGCTCGCTCTCGGTTTCGATCAGTTCGCGGCGGCGCAATAGCTCAAGAGCGGTTTGGACGGCGCTCTTCGACAGACCCGTTTCTTCCGCGAGCGAACGGAGGCTGGCCGCGACTGGTTTCCATCGCGCGCGGGCCGCTTGGCTGTAAAGCCAAATGAAAACGAGATACGCGGCCGGCTGACGATCATGTCCTACGATGTCGCGCATCAAAACGTCCAGGACGTAATCGTCGACTGGAACGGTCCTTCTAAATCTCGGCACGACTCAAGTAAGAAGGAAGCATTAAGAATTAAAAGCGAAAATACCGGTGGCTATACCGATAAACGGACAGCGGTTTCTGCAGTGAAACGGTGAGGCATACTGGACTCTTGGAGGGCAGCGGATTTACGGTCGGCTCGCCATGATCAAACAAATCAAGTTCGTCAGTATTCCAGTCGCCGATCAAAACCGGGCTCTGGATTTTTACACGGAGAAACTCGGGTTCACCATCATCACGGACCAGCCGTTTGATGAGAAGCAACGCTGGATCGAATTGCGCGTGCCCAAAGCTGAGACACGTGTGGTGCTCTTCACTGCTGAAGGCGATGAGAAGCGGATCGGATCGATGATGCCGATGTCGTTTTCATGTGACGACATCGACAAGACCTATGAAGAGCTGAAGGGACGCGCCGTCGAGTTTGAAGGTCCGCCGCAGAAACAGCCTTGGGGCAAGTACGCGATGTTTAAGGACAGCGAGGGGAACCGTTTCGTGATTTCGGCGGACTAGGAATCCTCACACTACGGACACGAAGGAACACAACGGATCCGATTGGATCTCAAGAGCCTTTGTGAACTTTGTGCCCTTAGTGCGAGATCCTACGGTTTCGCGGGTTTATTGAAAAACAAGGCGGAGCCGGCTTCCGCGACGAGCCCAATAACTGCGCCGGCGGCAACATCGAGCGGCCAGTGTTCGCCTTTGGCGACGCGACTCAAGCCTAGAGCGGTAGCGGCCACGCCCGCGGCGGCAGAGCCTTCTGGAACGTGGCGCGCGAAGGCGCGCGCAGCAGCAACGGTGCAAGCGGTATGACCGGATGGAAAAGATTGTTCCTTCTTGCTATCCGAGCCGCCGGCATCGGCTTCGTAATCGCCTTCCTCGAGCAAGGCTTTCGGACGCGTCCGGCGCACGAGACTTTTAACGACGCGTTTCGCTACGTCCGCCAGAGCGATCGCGGCGAGCATCGAAAGACCGGTGTCGGTTAGACGCCGGTCGCGCGACGCGACGCCAATAGCGAGCACCCCCGAGGAGAGCGCATAGAGCGGCCCTTGATCGCCGAGTTTGCCGGCTTTTCCGGCGGCTTTGGCGATGGGGTGATGACGATGTTTGGCGATCTTCTTCCCGAGCTTGATGTCTGCTTTCTCGAGATCGCTTACCGACGGGCCATCGTCGTCTTGCGTGTGAAACTCAGTCATGAACGAGCACGATGGAGTCTCCGGCTCGCGGCGTCCAGAGGGCAATCGTCGTCGTTACAGGCGCGTCTTCACCAGGGGATCACTTTGCGGTCTTTGACGAATTTACCGGTGAGATCGTGAGGTGCGTCGGTCGCGAGCCAAACGATAGTCGCGGCGCCCTCGGCCACGGAACGAGTGGCGTTCTCGCCGCCCATATCCGTGCGAACCCAACCAGGACAAACGCTGTTCACCGCGCATTTTGGCAACGCGGCGGCGAGCTGAACCGTGACGCCGTTTAGCGCGGTCTTGGAAACGCAATAGGCAGGCGCCCAGCCATCGGCGCCGTCTTCCAATTGGCCGCCGCCGCTCGAGACATTCACGATGCGCGGCTCGCGACTTTTCTTAAGCAGAGGTGCGAAGGCCTGGGCGACGAGCCAGGGACCGAGCGTGTTTGTGCGCAACGTCACTTCAAAAATTTCCGGCGTGATCGTGAGTGCGTCCTTGTCTTCGTCAAAGAGGATGCCGGCGTTGTTTACCAGCACATCGAGGCGGTCGGTCTGGCCCGCGAGTTCGTCCGCTGCGCGGCGGATGCTATCGGCTTCCGACACATCGATCTCGAGAAAGGCGACATCGCCATCCGCTTTGAGTTTTTCCGCCGCTGTACGTCCTGCCTCGACCTTGCGCGCGCCCAAGAAAACACGGAGACCCATTCGCGCAAGCTCCCGCGCTACTTCAAAACCAATCCCCTTATTGGCGCCGGTGACCAGCGCAGTTTTTGCATCTCTCATCGTGGATGATTTCTCACACAAAGGTCACAAAGGTGCACAAAGGAAATTTTAATTTCCTCGTCTCCAAAATCCTTTGTGAACCTTTGCGACCTTCGTGTGAGATCTTCAAGGCGCGGCGGGTTCATGCGGAATGATCCATTTCGCGTACCAATCGAGGTAACGTTTGTAACGATCGATAATGTAGCTCGGCTTCCGGAGCCCATGGTTTTGGCCGGGATAAATGACGAGCTCGGTGGGAATGCCCTGGCTCCGCAAGGCTTCATACATTTGCTCGCTATTTAACAGCGGCACATTGAAATCCGCTTCGCCGCAAAGGAAGAGCGTCGGCGTTTTGATTTTGTCGGCGTGCAGGAACGGATACGAAATACGCATCCATGTGTCCGCGTTTTTCCACGGCACGCCGAGCTCGTTCTCGTAATCGGAGACGTATTGATCCGTGCCGTAACCAGCGAGGACATTTGAGATCGACGCCCCACTCGTCGCCGCTTTGAAACGCGTCGTCGTCGCGATCAGGTAATTCGTCGAGATGCCGCCGTAACTCCAGCCACCGACCCCAAGCCGGTCTGGATCAGCCAGACCGCGACTGACCGCATCATCAACTGCGGCAAGATCGTCTTCCACGTCGCGATGGCCCCAATCGGCGTAAATCCCCAGGGCGAATTTTTCGCCGCGCCCGGTCGAGCCGCGCGGGTTCGGCATGATGACGGTGTAGCCGTTAGCGGCGAACAGTTGCGCTTCGAAATTGAATTCGCAGGCGTATTGCGATTGCGGCCCGCCGTGCGGGCGAAGCAACGCCGGTGGTTTCGCTCCGGCCGCGCCAGCATCGAGTGAAGCCACAACAAAGCCATGGATCTCGGTGCCGTCCGCGCTCTTGAATTTTGTTTCGTCGACGCGCGCCACGCGCAGGTCCTTCATGAACGCTTCGGTCTGCTTTGTGACGTCGCGCAGTTTCTCTTTTTCGACCGCGAAAATCTCGTAAGGCCGATCCGGTGTGCTCGCCCGGACAACAAGTTTGCCGTCACGACTGACATCGTAAGCCGTCACCTTTCGCCGGCCGCTTGTGACCGGTTGCGGTGCGCCGCCATCGACAGACACGCGCACGAGATTCTGAGCGCCGTCGTCTTCAATTAGCGCGAAAATCGATTTGCCATCCGGCGCCCAGTGCGGCTGCACCATATTGCGATCAAGTTTCTCGGTCAGGATTTTCGCCTGTCCTCCGGCTGCTGGAACAATCGCCAGCGAATGAACCGCGTATTCGATCTTCTTCGGATCGCCGCCGTGAATGTAAGCGATCCATTTCCCGTCGGGACTCCACGCCGGCGCGCTGTCCCAATCCGGATGCGGATCGGCTTCGGGCGAGGTCGTGACCTGGCGTTCTTTGCCGCCGGGTTCCGACGCGATCACCCACACGTCCCAGTTCTCGGTGCGGTCCGGATCGTCCCCGCGCTTGGTGACGAACGCGATTTCCTTTCCATCCGGCGACCAGGCCGGCCAGACGTCATCGTGCTTTCCGGAAGTCAGCGGTTCGATCTTGCGCGTCGCAACATCGAGCAATTGCAGATGCGAATAACGCTCAGTCAGATAACCATCGATGTCTTTCTTGAAAAAGAGCCGGTCGATGACCAGCGGCGGAACGGTTTTCTTTTCCTTCTCCTTTTTCTCCGGCTCGCGCGGATCGGGATCGTGAACGACGAGCGCGACTCGCTTCGAATCGGGCGACCACGCAAAATCTTCCACGCCGCCTTTCGCGTCGGTGATTTTTTCGGCTTCGCCGCCGCCGACCGGCAGCAGCCAGAGCTGATCGTTCTCGTTGTCGTCTTCCCGGCCGGAAAGGAAACCGATCCATTTTCCATCAGGACTCCAGCGAGGATGTTTCTGTCCTTTGTTCCCGAAAGTGAGGGCGCGATTCTCCGAGCCGTCCCATTTGGCGAGCCACAGATTGCCCGGCCGTTTGTCTTTCTCCATGTCCGGGATTTTGACGACATACGCGACGAAGTTGCCGTCTGGAGAAAGGTTCGGTTCGTCGACTTCGCGAAGCTGCGCGAAATCTTCCGGCTTTAGTGTTCTTGGATCGGCGCGACAGATACTCACCACGGCAAGAACAAGAACGGTGAATGAGACGGCTTCTTTTCTCATGGCTGATTGGATTCTCACACAAAGGTCACCCGTAACGCAGCGCTGCTTCAGCGCAAGGCCGGGCTTTCCAAGGGCCACAACGGAAGCGAGACGCCGAAGTACAATTCAGATCCTTTGTGATCCGTTGTGACCTTCGTGTGAGAAAATCTTATCGCCGGCGCCGGCCGAAGGAATAACCGCGATGAGTCCTGCCGCCGCCGATCGAACGTTTGCCGCCCTCGTTGGATTCCGGTTCGAAAAGTGCGGTGTAAAGATACGGAAAGTTTTCCAGCTTAAGTCGCGGGATTTTCTGCCCCATGAACCGCTCGATTGCCTGGAGCGACGCTAGCTCTTCGCCGTTCATGAGCGTAAACGCGTCACCCACGTTCTGGGCGCGTCCGGTCCGGCCGATGCGATGGACGTAATCTTCCGGATGCTCCGGCACGTCGTAATTAATGACGTGACTCACGCCCGCGATATCGATCCCGCGCGCGGCGATGTCGGTCGCGACCATGATTTCGTACTTACCGCTCTTAAAACCTTCCAGCGCCTCGACCCGTTCGCGCTGCGTCCGGTTCGAATGCATGACCGCAACGGAATGTTTTCCCTGCTTGAGTTTGTGCGCAATCCGATCCGCGCCGTGCTTGGTCCGGCTAAAAATTAGAGCGCTATCGAAATTTGTGCGTTCCAGAAGGGCCATGAGCAGATCGAATTTCTGCTCGGCGGCCACGGGATAAACCGCGTGCGTAACCGTCTCGGCGGGGGAACGGCGCGCGCCGATTTCGACGACTTCCGGTTCGCGCAAGACCCAGGCGGCGAGCCGCTCGATCTCGGGCGGTAACGTCGCGGAAAACAGCAGCGTCTGGCGATCGGTCGAGATTTGCTCCACGATCCGGCGCACGTCCGGAAGGAACCCCATGTCGAGCATGCGATCGACTTCATCGAGCACGAGGATCTTCACGTGCCGAAAATTCAACGAACCTTGCTCCAGTAAGTCCAGGAGGCGACCCGGCGTCGCCGCGACGACGTCCATTCCGCGAGCCGCTTCCTCGCGTTGCTTCCCGTAGCCGACGCCACCGTGCACGACCGAAACGCGAATGTCGGTGAAGCGACCGTAATCGCGAAAGGCGGTCTCGACTTGCGCCGCCAGCTCGCGTGTCGGTTCGAGAACGAGGCAGCGGAAATCGCCGTGTTTCGCGAGGAGGGTCAGAATCGGTAACGCGAACGCCGCTGTCTTGCCGGTCCCCGTCTGGGCCGTCCCGATCAAATCCTTGCCGGCAAGAACGATCGGGAAGGCGCGGAGCTGAATCGGTGTGGGTTCCGAAAAACCCATTGCCTGGGTTCCACGCACGACTTCATTGGACAGGCCGAAATCTTTGAATGACACGGCGCGAATCTACGCGTTGTTAGGCCTCACACAACGGCCACGAAGGACCCAACGGAAGAGATGCCAAATGCCTGCGAGCTTGAAGATCTTTGTTCTCGCCGACACCCACGATAAATTGCCCGCGAAAATCGAGGCCCTGGCTGCGGGGGCCGACGAGATCTGGCACCTCGGTGATGTCTGCGCGCCGAGTATCCTGCAAATGCTGGAGACATTCGGTCCGCCAGTCAGCGTTGTGCGCGGCAATTGCGACAGCAATTTCGAGTGGCCACTTACGCTCGATCTGCAACGAAACGGCGTGCGGTTCCGTCTCGTGCACATTCCACCAGACAGCGCTCCAGAGAATGTCGCAGTAGTGTTGCATGGACATACCCACGTGCCCCGAGACGAAATTCTGCAAGAAGTGCGCTTTTTGAATCCGGGCTGCGTCACGCGGCCAAACCGAGGCGCACCGCCGAGCGTCGCGTTCCTGGAGATCGCCGCCGATGGAGAACTGAGCTGGCGGCTGAGGACGCTGCGCTGACTCGCGCGCCGCTGACCGATTTGGCCAGCGGGCACGCGGAAAAATTAGCTGCCGGAAACGAGCTGCGTCGCAGGCGTGGGCGCCGTGGTCGCGAAGGGCGTGGGAATGCGCAGGTGCGCGAATTGCCAGATGCCGACCACCGCGCTCAAAACGAGCAAGGTGTAAATGCAGGTCTCAAAAAGACCGCGTTCCTTTTCTTCCGAGCGAACGAGCAAAGCGTAAGTCGATTTCCGAACTGGATTGAGGGAGTTATTTGTTTTCATAAGGATTTGTTAGGTTGCCCTCTCCTAATGCAATGCCCGTGCCATCCATCGGAACAAAGTCTTAAATCGCAGATTTACAACGACTTGCGATTAGTGTGCAGTTCAGCACGGCACGGAAGATATTCCAACGCCGGGATCAGCGCGTTCCAGTTTTGGGACGGTGGCGCTCTAGCGACGATCTATGACCGCCGTCGCATGATTCGATGAAGAGCCGGCGGTCATCAGACCGCCGCTACAGGGGAACTACTTTTCCTCGCTCTTCTTCGATTTTTTCTCGGGCTTCGGTTCCTCGGGCGCCTCAGTCTTGGCGCCCTTGCGCTTCTTCCCTTTTTCTTCGGCGACAGGTTCTTCGATGACGCGCGGCGCATCCACCCATTCGAGGAATGCGACCTTGGCGGCATCGCTCTTCCGCACGCCGAGTCGAATGATGCGCGTGTAACCGCCGTTCCGTTCGGCCGATCGCGGTGCGATATCGTCGAACAATTTTTTCACGGCGTTCTTTTGGCGGAGCACTGCGAACGCGGTGCGGCGGGCGTGAACCGAGCCTTGCTTGCCAAGCGTGACCATCTTTTCCGCGAGCGGGCGGACGGCTTTTGCCTTGGCCAATGTTGTCTTGATCCGGTGGTGCTCGATCAGGCTGCAAACCTGATTGGCGAGCAGCGCTTTTCGATGCTCAGCCGTGCGGCCGAGCTTCACCGTCTTTTTTTGGTGTCGCATGAGAGTGTGCCTAACGAGTGGTTATTCGCCGTTCGCGCCCGCGCCATTGCTACCGGCGCCATCCGCGCTGGCCACCGGCATATCGACCAGACCTGGATCAAATTTCTGCCCGAGCCCGAGCCCGAGCTGCTGCAGCTTGTCCTTGATCTCGTTCAACGATTTCTTGCCGAAGTTGCGATACTTGAGCATCTCGGCCTCGCTCTTCTGGGCGAGCTGGCCGACCGTCGTGATGTTCGCGTTGTTGAGGCAATTCGCCGCGCGCACGCTGAGCTCGATTTCGTTCACACTCATGTTGAGAAGCTTCTTCAGCTTCATGTTCTCCTCGCTGACGCCGGCTGGCGTCTCGTCGAATTCGATCACGTCTTCGTTGAAGTTCACGAACACATCGAGGTGATGGCGCAGAATGGCTGAGGCCTGGAGCAAAGCGTCATCCGGCGTGAGCCGGCCGTCGGTCCAAACGTCCAGAATGAGCTTGTCGTAATCGGTCCGCTGACCGACCCGGGTGTTTTCCACGGCGTATTTCACGCGGGTGACTGGCGAAAAAATGGAATCGATCGGGATCAGGCCGATCGGTTGATCGGGCCGCTTGTTCTCATCGCCCGTGGCGAAGCCGCGGCCGACGCGCACTTCCAGCTCGGCGTCGAACTTATGCTTCTTGTCCATGGTGCAGATGAGCTGCTTGGGATTCAAAACTTCGTAGCCCTGCACGAGTTGAATGTCGTCGGCGGTGACTTCGCCTTCCTTGTTGACCGAAAGGGAAAGTTTGCGCGGCTCGTGTTCGGTCGCTTTGAATTTGATCCGCTTCAGGTTGAGAACGATGTCGGTCACGTCCTCGACCACGCCAGGCAGAGTGGCGAATTCATGCTGCGCGCCGGTGATTTTCACGGCGGTGATGGCTGCGCCTTCGAGCGATGAAAGCAACACCCGGCGAAGCGAGTTGCCGACTGTGTGGCCGTAACCGGCCTCAAATGGTTCCGCGATAAAACGCGCGTAGGTTTCCGTGGCGCCGTGCTCGTCCTTGACGAGGGTCTTCGGCATTTCAAAACGACCGTAATGAACTGGCATCTTCTTATTTTCGATTTTCGATTTTGGATTTTCGATTGGAGACAAGATGTCTACGGCAATCGAAATTCGAAGATCTTAAGTCGAAATTCCTCCTAGGCGCCGGGTTACCCCTGACGAGTGCGGCTTCGCGTCCAGCGACGGAAACCCAGGGACCAACGGCGCAACTTCAAAAACTCGTTGCGGGACGGGAATCAACACCAGCACGCCGGCTTTGCAAGCGCGGATTTGGCCTCGGAATCCTAACGGTCGTAGAGCTTTTCGATGGCTTTTGCTTCCTCCCAAATCCGCGTTGCGAGTTCCTTCGGCGCCAGGACCAGCGCGTGTTTCCCCCAGCTCAGGATCCAGCGCTCGATCTCTTCCAGGCCGCCTAGCTCGAGTTCCAATACGATGGCGCCGTCTGGCTGCTCGCGGACGCGTTGCGACTCATGCCACTTGCGCTCCGCCACCAGCCGCGCGGCGAACGGATCGAACTGAATCCGAATCCGCTGTTTCTTTCCCGACGAGTAAACACCGAAGCTGCCGCTCAGGATTTGGGCGATGGAAAAATTGGCGGGGCGCCGGAAACCTTTCGTGGTCAGTTTCACCTTGCGCATCCGCGGCAGAGCAAACGTCCGCAGTTGTCGGCGCTCCAGGTCTTCGGCGAAGAGATACCACTGGTTTTCCAGACAACCGAGGTGGTATGGCCGACCCCGACGCGATTCGTAACCAGCGCTCTTCAGTTTCCGGTACTCAAACTCCAGCTCAACGCAACGCAGCACGCCTTTGCTGACGGTCTCGAACATCTCGAGGTCGGCCGCGCTCGCGCCCGCGCTCCGGAACGAGATCGCGTCCTCCAGGTCGTGCCAGGAAAACGAGACCCGGTCCTTGAGTCCGTCCGTGAGCTTCCGAAACGCGGAGTGCAGCGGGCGCTCGAACGGCGTGCCTTTGTACTGGGCCAGCGCTTTCTGCGCAACGAGCAAGGCGGTGATTTCGCCCTCGGAGACCTCGATGTTCGGAAATCCCGTGACCGGCTCCGTATAAAAGAATCCGAATTCCTTCGGATGATAATCGATCGGCAACCCGAGCCGATAGCGCATGAAATCGATGTCGCGCTGGATGGTCTTGGCCGAGACCTCCAGCTCCGCGGCGATCTTCTGGCAATTCGGGAAATGGCGAGCTTTCAGCGCTGCGTGCAACCGCATCATCCGCTCCAACGGAGGTCGTGAAAAATTTTCGTTATTTTTTACCATAGGACAGTCGATGTCCTACCCCCTGTTTTAGGATTGCGCCATGAAAAGATACAAAACTCGTTATCCGCGCCGCCATTTGCTCGCCGTCCCGTACTCGGTCCGGCCCGACCGCATCGAGCGCGGACTGCGCATCCTCCGCGCCTTGCGTCATTCCCTGGCGGCTGTTCCCCCGATGCCGAGACCACAGCAGAAAGAGTTCGAATTCATTGTGGCCAGGCGCGCCTGACGTTCAAAGAGAAAGTATTGCCATGGCCGGCCTCGGTCGCTAGGTTCGGTTCCCTCGTTCGAGCCATGGACGTAAGCGGAACCATCGAAGCGATCCTTGCCCAAAAAGGGAGGGAGACGTTCACCATCTCACCGGACTCGACGGTTTACGACGCCGTCGCGCTAATGGCTGAGAAAAATATTGGGGCCTTGCCTGTCGTCGAAAACGGCAAACTGATCGGAATGCTTTCGGAACGCGACTACACCCGCAAAGTGATGCTGCGCGGTAAAAAGTCTCGCGAAACCCTGGTGCGCGAGATCATGTCCGAGGACGTAACTGTCGTGGGCCCCCGGGAGCCGGTGGAGAATTGCATGCGGATGATGACCGACAAACGGATCCGGCACTTGCCCGTCCTCGATGGCGACACGATCCGCGGAGTTGTCTCGATCGGCGATTTAGTGAAGTGGGTCATTGCCACCCAGTCCGCCGCGATCAAGCATTTGGAAATGTATATCTCCGG
>DATBCW010000105.1:0-24873 GCA_036270255.1 Chthoniobacterales bacterium | reverse complement strand
GAGTCACGCGATTATCGGAGCGGCGATGGAAGTCCATCGCGAGCTAGGACGCGGATTCCTTGAATTGGTTTATCAGACCGCGCTGGCCTTGGAATTCCAGGATCGCGGTATTCCATTTAAGGCGGAAATCGCGTTACCAGTGCGCTACAAAGGACGGCTTTTGACGTGCGGATATCGGGCTGATTTTGTCTGCTACGAAGATTTTCTCGTCGAGCTCAAAGCGATTGCGAAATTAACTACTGCCGATGATGCCCAGCTTCTCAATGAGCTAAAGGCAACCGGTTATCAGCGCGGCCTATTGCTAAATTTCGGATCGCGCAGTCTCGAAGTGAAACGACTCGTTCGAAGCCTCCCGGAAAATCTGCGTCAATCTGCGAAATCTGCGGACAACCTTCAGGAAGTAACTTTATGAGCACAACCACCCAACAAATCACGAAACAGGACTTCAAAGTTCGCGACATCACGCTCGCGGATTGGGGACGGAAGGAAATCTCCATCGCGGAAAAGGAAATGCCGGGATTGATGGCGATCCGCGAGAAATACGCGCCGAGCAAGCCGCTCCAAGGCGTGCGCGTCACGGGATCGCTCCACATGACGATCCAGACGGCGGTGTTGATCGAGACCCTCGTCGCGCTGGGCGCGCAGGTGCGCTGGGCGAGCTGCAATATTTTTTCGACGCAGGATCATGCGGCGGCCGCGATCGCGAAGTCGGGCGTGCCGGTGTTCGCATGGAAGGGCGAGACGCTAGAGGAATATTGGTGGTGCACGAACCAGGCGATCTCGTTCCCGGACGGGAAAGGTCCGCAGCTGGTCGTCGACGATGGCGGCGACGTAACGCTTTTCATTCACAAAGGTTACCAGCTCGAAGAAGGCGACGAGTGGGCGAAGTCGAAGTCGGCGAGCAAGGAAGAGCAGGTCATCAAGGATCTTCTTCTCGAAGTGCAGCGCGAGAATCCATATCGCTGGCATGAGCTGGTGAAAGATTGGCGCGGCGTTTCGGAAGAGACGACCACCGGCGTGCATCGTCTTTACAAGATGCAGCAGAACAACCAGCTGCTCATTCCGGCCATCAACGTGAACGATTCGGTGACGAAATCGAAGTTCGACAATCTCTACGGTTGCCGGCATTCGCTGGTCGACGGGCTCAACCGAGCGCTCGATGTGATGATCGCGGGCAAGGTTGCGGTCATCTGCGGTTACGGCGACGTCGGCAAAGGCTGCGCCCAATCACTTCGCGGCCAGGGCGCGCGGGTGGTCATCACTGAGATCGATCCGATCAATGCGCTCCAAGCGGCGATGGAAGGCTACGAAGTCACCACCGTCGAAGACACGCTTGGCCGCGGCGACATTTACGTAAGCACGACCGGCAACGTCGACATTATCACGCTCGAACACATGGAGCGGATGAAAGATCAGGCGATCGTCTGCAACATCGGGCATTTCGACAACGAGATTCAGGTCGAACCGCTGAACGAGCGCAAAGACGTGAAGCGGACGAACATCAAACCGCAGGTGGACAAGTACACGTTCCCCGACGGCCACGAGATTTTCATGCTGGCGGAAGGCCGCCTCGTGAACCTCGGTTGCGCCACCGGCCACCCGAGCTTCGTGATGTCGAACTCGTTCTCCAACCAGGTCCTGGCACAGCTCGATCTTTGGAAGAACCGCGACACCTACAAAGTCGGGGTCTACGTTCTTTCAAAACAGCTCGACGAAGAAGTTGCGCGACTCCATCTGCAAAAGATCGGCGTGAAATTGACGAAGCTGACCGAGAAACAAGCCGATTACCTTGGCGTGCCGGTCGAAGGGCCGTACAAGTCCGAGCATTACCGTTACTAGGTCACGACACGAGCTTAGAATTAGGGAATCGCCGCCAGAAAACCGGCGGCGATTCTTTATCGAGATGCGTGCTCTACGGTGTTCGGGGATCGGTGTCTTTTCGGAAAGAGGCTTGCCCGAAAGCCGAACCCCGCAAAAAAAGGCGGGATATGCACATTCTACAAGACTTCATTCACGCCTTTCTCTGTCATTGCGAGTTCGAAAGGAATTTTAGCCCGCATACCGTAAAAGCTTATCGCCTCGATCTTGCGCAGTTCGCTCGTTTTGTGTCCGCGCAATCACCCGCGACAGAAGGGGTGGGCCTTCAACGGGCCGTGATACGTGAGTATGTTCGGACTCTCCACCATCGCAAGCCGAGAACTCAGCGACGGAAGCTCGCGACCGTAAAGTCCTTTTTTGCTTATCTGGAGCGCGAAGGATGCATTGATTCCAACCCGCTGCGAAACGTCCGTTTCGATATTCGCATTGGACGCGTTCTGCCTCGAACGATGAGTTTTGCCGCGCTCCAGACCTTCTTCCAGCAACTCTACCGGCGAACCGGTCGCTCTTCCGATCTAGCTCTGCGCGACGTCGCCTTATTCGAACTCTTATTTTCCTCAGGAATGCGTGTTTCTGAGATCTCGAATCTTCGCGTCACAGCAGTCGACTTGGAACGCGGCGCTGTTCTCATTCGGGGAAAAGGAAACAAGGAGCGGTTGATCCCCATCTGCGATCGGGACGTGCGATCGGCCCTCATCGCGTATTCGGCTAATCAATCATCAACGCGAACTCTAGATGGGTATTTCTTCACGAACCGTTTTGGCCGACGGCTCTCAGAGCAATCGATCCGCATGGCGTTAAAGCGCCACGCCAAAGGAGCCGGACTGGAGAAGATCACGCCACACGTTTTCCGGCATACCGTCGCTACGATGCTCCTCGAGCAGGGCGTCGATCTCCGCTTTATCCAAACCTTCCTTGGACACAGCTCAATCGTAACTACAACGATCTACGCCCACGTTAACGACAAGTCGCAACGCGAAATCCTCAATAATCGGCACCCGCGTCGCCTCTTTGGCTGTCTTCTCGGTCCAACCTTAAAATGAGCAGTGAAGGATAACTAAAAATTATCCGTGACCTCTCCTCCTCCAGAATTCGCCTTTAAGGGCGTCGTCATCATCGCCGATATTTTGAGGACTGAGCCCGCCAATCGAGGTCATCTGAACAGGGCTCTTGAGCAAACTGACCTTTCAACGCTAAATGACCTCTGCGCGGCGATTCGGAGACTAGGTCTCAACGTTTACCATTACGAGCATCCCCAAGCGTTAGCCTCAAACGCAAGTCGCCACCTTCACGACATCGTCCTTTCCATTTTCGGCGGTTCCACCTCACGCAATCGGATGGCCTTGGTTCCTGCGGTATGTGAATCGATGGGACTGTCATTTATCGGTCCGGACGCATATGGTCGCGTTATCTGTCAAGATAAGGAAGTATCGAAGGCGCTCGCGCTACAAGCCGGATTACGGGTACCGCCGCATCGAATAATTAGAACGAAAGACGATCTGCTTAAATTGCGCGACTTTGACATTCCTTACGTGGCAAAACCTCTGTGGGAAGGAAGCTCTATTGGGATCGGGCCAGATAGCATGGTGACCGAAAAACGAAAAGGGATGAATGTTGTGCAGAAGCTACTGACAGCTTTTAACCAACCGATCATGGTGGAGGCTTTCGTTCCAGGACGCGAGGTCAGCTACTGCTTTGTTGACCCGCAAGGTTCTCCTCCCCTTCGAGTCCTGGGCGAAATAGTTTGGGATGGCCGAAGAGAATACTTTGATAATCATCTTTACGATGCCAGCCATAAAGCCATCGCCGCGGGGAGAAAGGCCGTCGATGTAATCTCCAACGAACTTGGGGCCTCTGCCGCGCAAGGCATGGAAAAGCTATTAGAAATGATTGGACCGACAGGCTACGGGCGAATCGACGGAAAATTACTCGACGGAGAATTCGTTTTTCTGGAGATAACGCCCGATGCTTGGCTGGGTGCAAGCGGTACACTCATGACCAGCTTTATGAAGCAGGGCCGCTCTTTTGATGAAGTCATTGCTTGTATTCTGCTTTCAGGACGTTCAATCCCTCGAGATCAATAAGCCAATGACTCAAGTACTCGGGGTGATATCGGTGCTGTAAAAGAAAATCGAAAGCTGGCTCGGCCGACTGCTTGAGACCAAAACGAACCATCCAATAGTTCGGATAGCACGTGTTCTCTAGTCCGACCTTCATTGCGATAGCCTTCCATCGCTGCGCTTTACCCGCCTGCTTCGTCTCGAGGTAGAAACGCCACACATTAAAGCTAACCGTAACAAAAACATCACGATTACCGAATCCCGGAGCAGCCAGAATCCGATCTATCAGCTCAACGGCGTGATTTGCCCGCTCAACGTCCATCTGCAAGGCGTAACAAATCAGGCAGTTGTTTTGCAACGTCAGACGTGAGAAGTCATCTCCTACAGTGAACAACGCGGCGTTAAGCCTATCAAGACACCATGACAACTTCGGTTTGTCGGCAAGTAGTTCGATAACTACTGCGTTGTTGTATATGATGGAGTGGTCGCGAACATGGGATCGCAGTTCCATTTCGGCTGCCTTCACGCGTTGTCGGGCGGCTTTCATCTTGCCTAGATAGGCCAGATGTGTAGCCCCAGAGAGAAGCGAATAAGCCGCCGATTTTGGGAGACCGGAACGACGCAAGAGGCTCGCGCTTTTCCATACATCGGCGCAACATTCCGGGAAATCCTCCACTACTTCCGTGAAGCGCAACACAAATCCAAACAAGGGATTCTTCAACAAGGTTGAATCTTGCCTCATTTTGGTGTGAACGGCGCGCGCTTCGCTTTTCCTACCCAGTGCATACAGGCTTAGGCATTCAATAAGGTTTGCAGCCAGTCGGACGCTTTCACTCAAAGACGCGCGCAAGGTTGCGGCAAGGCCAATCGCAGCGTCATGGCGGTTCACCTCGCCATAACAACAAGCCAGCATAGCCGTGTCATACGCGCGGCGCTGGGCTAAAACTTCGAGCATTTTGATTGCCGTTGGAAAATCCCCGGCCTCATAAGCCGCCGCGGCGCCCCATTCGACAAGCTCTTCTTTCTCACTGGGCGATAGTTCAGACCTCACCAAAACAACCTCGGTAACCATACCGACGTACAACGTTTGATCGTGGGCGCGCTTGGCGGATCGATCCAGGATATTAACGAGATTGCGCAAGGCGAAAACATCGCCCGTAGTTGCGCAGAGTGCCACGGCTTGGCGAAGGGCCAAGGGCAACGGAACGTTTCCAAACAGGTCTCCATTGACGACGGCCAGGTAATAATCGCGCAAAGCTACAGATGCCAGATTCACTAGCGCCTTCATCACTTGGGAGGCTGCGACTGCGGCCAGCAGATCTTCATCCGTGAGCATTAGGCGGCTGTCTTCTGCCCGAACATAACCGTCGGATCCGAGCAGTTGCTCTAATTCAGATAGGACGCCTGTCTCGCTGATTAAAGGATCAATCCGGCGCGTGACCGCAACCAGCACACGTTGATCAATAGGCTCAACATGCGTTGCCACCAAAGCCAAGATAAGGCGTCGCTCCTTGGAAATATTGGCAATGTTTCTTTGGATTGTCTCTTGTAGGTCCAGAGAAGTCGCTGTTCCTCTGGCGTGGCGAATCATGACCTGATACTTCAACTCGCGGATAATTCGTAGATTCCCGTCCCACCGAAGTTCCGCCAACGCTTCGATATTGGTACTGTCCGGTGCGTACTTTCTTAGCAAATAGTGAAATTCAGGGAGACTTAGTTTGTGCAGATCAAGGATGATCGCGAACGATTCGACCGCGAGTGCGAATATGATCTTCTGGTGCTCAGCAGAGAATTTATGATCGGGAGTAGTGTATTCGAAAATTACGGTGCAGCTGCTTTCCATCGCTCCTACCGATAGAAAGAATCTCAGGCTTTCTGGATCGATGTTTTGTGTCTCGCGAATGACAAACAACGTCGGCCTGTAACTCAGGAGAGCCCTTACATATTCTTCGGCCATCTCGGCTGCGAGCCAACTGTCCTCCTGAAGAAGCGCTTGGGGACTATAGCGACCTCTCTTCAAAAGGTTCTCGGTCAATTCGATTCCGATCTTCACGAGGTCGCCTAACGAAGAGACATTCTTGGCGTGTCGATAAAGGTTCTCCCAATGAACCTTCCGCCATTTTTTCTTGCGGATAAATTCCGTGAATGATCGGTAAGCCCTCCTTCCCTTCACCGGAATGCTAGCGCCAGGCTCGGCCGCGC
The DNA here is from genome assembly GCA_036270255.1 of Chthoniobacterales bacterium. GTDB lineage: Bacteria > Verrucomicrobiota > Verrucomicrobiia > Chthoniobacterales > UBA10450 > AV80. The sequence goes on along the minus strand of DATBCW010000105.1, from coordinate 18,733 downwards.
GCTGGACAAAGAACCATCCATAAATTCGATCCGAGCGGCTTTTGGAACGAATCGCAGGGTCCACCAAAATACAGGTCGGGCCATCGGCTGGTAGTCGTTCGATCAGCCGATCAATCAGCCTACTTTTGCCATAACCAGAGGGCGACCGGAGAAATGTGACTAAGCCTCTTGCCCTGGGCTGGAGGACACTGTCAAGCAACTTGTCTAGCTCCGCTGTACGATTGACGAATTCGAACTGTTCAGGAGAGGTCACGGATAATTTTTAGTTATCCTTCACGGTTGCAATATGCAAGCGTGAGCTGACGGTCGTTCTTCGCATAGTATTGGCACATATGCCGGGGCCGATTGGCCATCAGCCTCGCATTACGACGGCCGTTAAGCGGCTTCGACTATTGAATATCTGCCGAGCTGGCTCGTGATGGCCTCGCCCGCAGAAATACTTGAAACGAGAGAGGGACGTCGTTTCCGTAATAACGATCGAGATCGGCTGGAACGTCGTTGACTGTGAATTGGCCGCCGAGGCCGACGTCGATTCCGTTGCCATGCGCTAAATCGCGAACGTAGCCGAGTGTCCAAGCGTTGATCTTGAAGACGCGTTCTTCATCGATCGGATCGAGCACCAGTTCGTGTCCGGGTTTTTCCACGTTCTCGAACCGCGCGTAAAACGTGTCGCGCCCGCGCTGATAATTCGTCTCCACGAGAATGGACTGGGTCTTCCCGTGAGCGGTGTCCTGGTTCATCCCCCAGACGATGGAGCTCGACCAGTTCGAGTCAGAGCCGAGCGCTCTATTATATAAGAGCGACGCGGTTGTTCTGCGGCGGTTCGCCTCTGGCTCCAGCTCTTCGGGACTGTGGAGGTAGCCGTGTGAAATTTGGAGCGCCAGGTCCTTCGTCGGATTCCATGAGATCCGGCCGCTGAACGAATCCAGCTTCGGCTCATCGAAATCGTAGCGTTGCTCGTCGGGCTCGCGTCCTTTGAAGGCCGAGCCTTCGATTTTGAAATCGCGCAAGACGACGCCGAGCGTGACGACCCCAAAAGTCACGTGGGTGGAATCCTGCCAGTGATGGCTGAGCGGCGCATCGGGATTATCCATCGCGGAAAGCCGATGCATGAAGGCCGGGGACCCGAGGGCCGGTTCACCCGGATACCCCGCGTAAAGATACACGGAAAAATCCGCGCCCAATTTTTGGGAATAGCTGACCGAAATTTCATCGAACAAATCGTGGGGATGCTGGCGGTCGTGCAGCGCTTGGCGGTTCCAAGTCTCCCCGGTTTGGAAAAGAAGCGGATAACCTCGTCCACCTTCCGTCAGCAAATCGAGGCTCATCATTCCGCGAAATCCCAGCTGTGCGTTTCCGCCGAGCGGGTGCGAATACATCGCCATGAACCAGTTCGGCGCGTCGATACGATCGTCGCCGCGGTTAGTGTTCGCGTTTACGTAACGCGGAAAAATCGCGCCGTGGAGCATGAGCATGTCGTCGCCGAACATCAGCATCCGTCCGTAGATTGGCGTGGAGTCGGGCGCCCAGCTGGAGCCGGAGCTCTCCCGGCTCATCGGATCAGTCAGGTTGAGGGAGGAACGCATTATGGTTGGGGGGTGGTCGGCGGTCATATGGGTCGTATGGGTCTCATCGGACCTATGCGTGCTCGGCGTACGCTGTGCTTTCATTGGGACCAGCGGCATCCCGCACTTCGGGCATTCGCCCGGCGCATCCGCCACCACTTCGGGGTGCATCAGGCAGGTGTATTTCTGCGCAGCCGGTTCCGCGAATGCCGATAGGACCCCCGCAAACGCAGCAAATGTTAGTAGTAAAAAATTCTTCATTTCGTTTCCTGAAAGTTGAGCCGTGGCCGAAAAACGGCCGGATATGGGGCGAGCTGTAGCCGCCTCGCTATGTCGAGGCGTTCCCAGGCGCGGCGACACAGCGCCGCGGCTACAGAAAATCAGGAAACGGGAGGAGCGTGCGAAAACATGCTCTTCTGCAAAACAGATTCAGCGAAACTGAAACAACCTGGCGGGCCGGTATCGAGCGCTTGGATCTCGATCGAAATCTTTGCCGGTTCTCCGAGAATTTCTGGAGCGTAATCGCCCAAACTGATTGAGCGCGCCGCGACCGGACTTGCCTGAACGCATTTCACCACAATGGCGCGGACCTCTTTGCAACACGGAATTTTTGCGGCCGGTTTTTTCTTGGCCGGCGCGGAATGCATCGGACACTCGCTCGTCTCCGGCGCGGTTTCGGTCGGGGTCAGGACAGCTCCCAGCGCGCAATGATTCGCGAGATTGAGCCAGGCTCCGATCGCAAGAATCGCGAATACCGAACGCGCGCCCGTAATGATCGCCGCTGGCCTCCGCATGTTTTCTTAATCGCATTCAATGGTCGATTGGCAAGGTGCAGCCGATCCGTTAAGCAACTGAAGTAATGCAGGCGCAGGTAGGATCGAATCTTCGCAGGACGGTTTTCGCCGCGCTTTGGTTTCTCCCAATCTTGGTCGCCGTCTATCTCGTCTGGCAGCATTGCGTGTCGCTGCCGTTCTGGGACGAATGGCAGACACCAGGAGCCCAACTCGCTTCCTGGTATCGCGGCACTTTGACGTGGGGAGATCTCTGGAGTCAGCACAACGAGAGTCGGAAGTTGTTTCCGCGCCTGGTTTATCTGCCCCTGTTTCTGGTGGTGGGCTGGGATGTTCGGCTCACCATCGCTTTCGTCCTGATCGTCGTCTGTCTCGGGTCGCTGGGCCTTTATTGCCTCGCCCGCCAAACAATTCGGGGAGCCGGCGCGGCCAGCCTCGCCTTTGCCGTCATTAACCTGCTTCTGTTTTCGCCGCGTCAGTACGACAATTTTCTCTTCGGCATCCAATGGGAAACCTTCGCGCCGGGCGTCGCACTTATTTTCGCGATGCTCATCAATTTATCGAAACTGTCGTTTTGCCGAAAAACGATTTGGAACGGCGCGCTCGCGCTCGTAAGCACTTACACCTTCGCCAACGGCATGCTCCTCTGGCTCCTGGCGTTTCCGCTCAACACCGGGTCAGATGCGCCGGCTTCGACGCGTTCGAAAATAGCGTGCCGTCTCATTTACATCGGCGCGGCGATCGCTGCGATCGGTTGTTATTTTATTAATTATCAACATCCGGCGTTCAGCCCGCCACGCGCCTCGTTGTTGAACGACGCGACGCCTCTCTTCCATTTTTTTTGTATCTGGCTCGGCTCGGTTTTTCGGATAGCCAGTTCGACCGCGGCAGGAGTGGTGGTGCTCGGGCTCTTTTTATTTCTCGCCGCAATCTCGATCTGGCTGACGGCCAACGACCGGCGTTGGCAACCGCATTATCCGTGGATGGTTCTCGGCGCCTACACCTTGATCTCGGGCGCGGCGACGGCGATCGCGCGCGTCGGGTTCGGTTTCACCATGGCGGCCGACCCGCGTTACGTCGTCTTCAGTGTGATGTTGTACATCGCCATCGTCGGCCTCGGCTTTACGATTTACGAAAAAATCTGGAACCGCGGAAATCTCCGACGAGCCTGCCAATTTTTCGGCGCGATTGCGGTCTTAGTCATTCTGGCGCTGTGGGCATCGACCTTCACCGCGGAACGACGCAGCCTGAAGAAGTTCACGGAATATCGGACCCACCTGCAATGGATCCTGCGATGGGCGGATGCGGTCCCGCAAAATCCGGAGCTCGTCTGGTTGTCGCCTTACCCGGAAACGCCGCAGGTCATCCAAACATTGCACGAGCACGACGCGCTTCGGCCGCGGCGCGTGAGCGAGACCGTCACGCGAGCTATTACGGAGCCTCCGGGCGGCGGCAATCCATCCACGGGCGTGCTGGAACGAGCGGTTGCAGATGGAAGCGGGCGGCTTTGGGTGAAAGGCTGGGCGCTGGCGGCCGACTGCGTGGTCATTGGACTGCAGACGCCTGGACGATGGGAGCCTCGTTGGGTGGTTGAGACCAGCGCCCGATCACCGGCTAACAACCAAGATACTTTTTCTCGTCCACTGCTGATCGGCGATATTTCGGGGAATGCGCCGACGATCAAGGCGTGGGCAATCGACCTTAAGACCGACCGGGCCTTTCCGTTGGCTGGCGAAATCGCTCTTCAGCCCTAGAGTCCGGTCGCTTAGCGGAAGATGCTTCGAAAAACGTGGTGGATCGTGCGCCCAACCGCAGCCGGAAAATTCGGCGGACGCCGGCGGTGGCGCCAGGGCCGCCGCACCCGCGCTTCCTTGATTGAAACGATCTCGAGTGAATCTCCGCGCTTCGCGAGATTGAATGTGTCGTCGGTTCGACCGCTCGCTTTTCGGTTCTGCTCGCTATTCGCGACTTCGAAATTTACCCGAATTTTCGCAACGGTATTGTTCCCGCTCCGGAGGACGCGGAGCGAATCGCCAATGGTGTATTTGCGGCTGGGCCAGCGCTGATCGTAAACCGCCAACTCATTCTTTATATAAGGCCGGTCGACGACGCCGTGATCGAAGTATTCGACTTTTTCAGCGTAGAACGCGAGCTCGTCCTGCGGATTTCGAGATTGGCAAGCATCGAAATAGCGGCGCAAAAAATTTCGGATATCTGCCTTGGCAACGTCACCGGCATTTTGCGCTTTCGTCGGGACCGGTGGCTGGTCGGGTGGTCGTTCCCGCAATGCGGAATCGCTCTTCAAGACGGGCAAATCGGGCAGATCCTTCGCGCCTTCGGCGGGCGAGGGTGGTTCGCCGATTCCGAGCGAATAAAGCGTGACTTCATCGGCCTGGCCGGTTCGGACGAAACCTTTGCGTTCCTGGTAACGCCGCAACGCCATCGAGTAATCGGGGCTCGGCAGGCCATCAATGTCGCGAAAAAATAAATGACGCTTCCGGAGTTCCTCTTGGACCTGGCGCGTTTCCTCGTCGGCTAATGCTCTGCTCCAGCTGGCGAGGGCGCAGAGCAGAAAAACGAAGAATGCTTTTCGGGTCACAAGGAAAGATTCGCGGCTTCGAGACGCGGCAGCCGGGTCTGCTTCAGAGAGCAAGTCCTCTGCCGCAACTCCCTAAGCCGGTGCAGCTTCGCGCATCGCTCGTCGAATGCGAATGGCAATTCGCATCGCGAAGTCAAACAAGGGGAGGAGCAGTGATCGAAGCGGGCGCCGGCAGCTTCGGAATGCGCGTCGCCATGGACATGGCTACGAAAAGCAGAAGAGCGCCGAGATACCACGGCGCGCCGGGAAAATTCCAACCGTGCGCCGGATCGATGAAGTAAGCGAAAGTAAACGTGAACAAGCCCGGGCCGATGATCCAAGCCAGACTGGACAGGCTCCCGATCGCGCCCTGGAGTTCGCCCTGCTCCGATTCGCTCACTCGTCGCGTCATCATTCCCTGCGCGGCCGGGCTCGAAATGGTCCAGAGCATCATCACTGGAATAGAGTAAAAGAATAGAGTCCCGGTAGTCGCAAGCCCGGCGAACACCATTCCGACCGCGCCAAAAAACTGGCCGATGTAGAGAGTGCGACGTTCACCCACCCGAGAGACCATGAGTGGCACGATCCAGCTCGAAATGACAATCGAACAAACGCCGACGACAGCGAGCGACAGCCCAATCGTGCCTTCCCGCCAGGCGTAGCGAAAAATTGTGTAAAGCGCCCAGACGTTAAACACCTCGTGCGCGACGTAGCCGATGAACTGAATCGTGGCGAGCCGGAACAGTTCCGGATGCGATCGCAAGAGAACGAGCGAGCCCACGGGATTGGCGCGGCGCAGGGTGAACGTCTTCCGCCTTTCCAGCGGGAGCGATTCGGGCAGGACGAAAAATCCGTAGAGCGCATTTGCAAGACTCAACCCGCCGGCAACCCAGAATGGCAGTCGCGGATCGGAGTTTCCCAGCAAGCCGCCCAGCGCTGGCCCAAGTACGAAACCGACGCCGAACGCGGCACCGATCATTCCAAAGGCGGCCGCCCGTTTTTCCGGCGCCACGACGTCGGCGACGTAGGCCGTTCCCGTATTGATGCTGGCCGCGGTGATTCCCGAAATGACGCGACCGACAAACAGCCAGCCGATCGTCGGCGCCAGCGCCATCACGATGTAATCGAGGCCGAGGCCGAAATTCGAGAGGAGGATCACCGGCCGCCGTCCGAACCGGTCCGACAACACCCCGAGGAGCGGCGAAAAGACAAATTGCATGAGCGAAAATACGGTCGCGAAAATGCCAAACATCTTGGAAGCATTCGGCGCGTCGCCGCCGAGGAAGTTCAGAACCAGCTTCGGCAGGACCGGCATGATCAGCCCCAGCGCGAGCATATCGAGCATGACCGTAATGAAGATGAAAGTGACGGCGGCTTTGCGCGGCTTCATGTTGTCTCGGAGTGGTCTTCGCTGAAAAGTTCCGCGCGATCAATTCATGAAATGAAAGTGAAACGACTCGCCATAGCGGCTGCCCTGGTCCCTGTCGTTTTTGTCGTCGTAGCATGGATTGCGGGCACGCTCTTGGTCGCGCCTTTTCGTCGGGACGTTGGCAGCCTTCCACCAGATCTTAAGGGAGAGGTGGTCGAGTTCCAGAGTGAATCGGGCTCGCAAATCCATGGCTGGTTTTTGCCCGGTCGCGAGGGGCACGGGGTAATTGTGATCATGCATGGCGTGCGCGCGTGCCGGCTGGATATGCTGGATCGGGCCCGCTTTCTGTCGCAGGGCGGCTACGCAGTTCTACTCTTCGATTTTCAGGCCCACGGCGAAAGTTCCGGCCAGCATATCACTTTCGGTTATCTTGAAAGCAGAGACGCGCAAGCCGCGGTTCGCTTCGCCCGGGCGCGTCTGCCAGGCGAAAAAATCGGGGTGATCGGCGTATCGATGGGAGGCGCGGCGATGCTGCTGGCCGAGCCTCCGCTAACCGTGGACGGCGTCGTCCTGGAACAAGTTTACCCAACCCTCCACCAAGCGATCGGCGACCGCATTTCGATGCGATTGGGAAGATGGTCGCGTGTCCTGACACCGCTGCTCTCCTGGCAGCTAAGACCCCGCCTGGGGCTGAGCGAAGAAATGCTGCGGCCAACCGATCACGCGGCCAAAATCCTTTGCCCGAAATTTTTCATTGGTGGCTCCGAAGATCGCCACACCACTCCAGTAGAAGTCAGGAAAATGTTCGAATCCGCCGCTGATCCGAAAGAACTTTGGATCGTGCCAGGAGCGCAACATGTCGATTTGTCCAGGTTTGCGCGGACCGAGTACAAAAACCGTGTCCTTGATTTTTTCGCGCGCTGCCTCGCCCCCTCGGAATAAGCACAAGGTTCGCAAAACGGATCACGAAGCCCGTATTGTTGTTGTTCATGCGAGACGAACTCTACCAAGGTAAATAAATGCCCGACGCACCGCCGCCGCTGCCAAAATCGCAACCGTTTTTCAAGAAACGCCACCTGACGATGCTGAAACTGTTCGGGGTCGGCGCGCTGATTCTGGTGATGCTGATCCCGCTCGCCATGATCCAGGGCGTGTTGAACGACCGGCTGGCGCGGCGAAACGAAGCGGTCGACGACATCACGGCTTCGTGGGGCAAAGACCAGAACATCATCGGGCCGGTTCTGGTGGTGCCTTATCTGCATCACGGAACGGTGGTGCGCTCGGTCACGTTGCCGGATGGACGAGTCGAGACGCGGGAGGTCGCGGAAACTACCGTCGCGTTCGCCTACTTTTTGCCCGACACGCTCGAAATCACCGGGGACGTGCAAACCCAAACGTTGCATCGCGGGATCTATGACGCCGCGGTCTTCCGCGGAATGATCAACGTCTCCGGAAAATTTCCCGTGCCTGATATGGCGGCGTTGAAGATCGATCCGAAGGACGTGCTTTGGAAAGACGCGGCGGTCACGCTCGCGGTGAGCGATCTGCGCGGGACCCGCGAAAGTCTGATGCTCGATTGGGGCGGGAAGAAAATTCAACTGCAACCGGGCTCGCAACTCCCCGGATATACGACTGGAGTAACCGCGCCGCTCGCGAACGACCAGCCGATCGCTGCGCCGATGACGTTCTCGATCGCGCTCGATCTGAACGGAAGTAGCGGAATTTTTTTCGCGCCGTTTGGGGTTCAAAATGTTGTGACGCTGAGATCGAATTGGCCCGACCCGGGATTTCGCGGCGCTTTTCTGCCGTCTGATCGAAACGTGCGGTCCGACGGATTCGACGCGACGTGGAAGGTTTCTTATTACGGTCGGGATTATCCGCAGCGCTGGACGAGCCGGGTTGGGAACGAGCGATTCACGACGCTGGCGGTCAGCAATTCACTTTTCGGTACGCAGTTTCTTCGGGTGCTCGATGCGTACCGCTACGTCGAACGCTCGATCAAGTACGGCGTTCTCTTTTTCGTCCTGATCTTTACGACGTTCTTCCTCTTTGAAGTCACGGCGAAGCAGAAAATTCATCCGCTGCAATATCTGATGGTCGGCGCCGCGCTCTGTCTCTTTTATCTCGCGCTCCTTTCGGCGTCGGAATTCATCGGCTTCACCGCCTCGTACGCCGTCGCGACCGTCGCAGCCACGGGGTTGATCACCTGGTATTGCAGTTACTTCCTCGGCGGCGGCGCTCGCACCCTGATGATCGGCGGCGGACTGATCGGGGTTTACACGTTTCTTTACATCACGCTGCGCCAACAGGATTACGCGTTGCTTATGGGAACGGTCGCGCTCTTCATCCTCCTCGGCATCGTCATGTGGGTGACGCGGAAAGTCGATTGGTACGCGCGCGACACCGAGTAGCTACTTCACTTTTCGCCAGACGACGTCTTCGTTGTTCCTGCGATCGCCGGAGCCAGGTATCCCGTCTCCTGATAACGCGCGGAGATATTCTGGCCGAAATGGTTTCTTAAGACTCGGTGCGGAGCGAATAAGCTGGTTAAGCTTGCCAGTCGCTCAGGCGAATCAGACTCTGCCGGTTGTGAATCGACGTCAGCTTTGGTGGTTTTTGCTCATCGCGATCGTTCTCACTGTGCTGAGCATTTTTCTGATCGATCAACCCGTCGCGGCCTTCGTCCAGCGCGCCGGGGGACGAGAATCGAAATTCCTCCAGGAAGGCACGCATTGGCTCGAGGTCGCTTCGGGGTTCCCGATCACCCGATATTTCCTCGGGTATTTGTTACTCGGCGCGGCCGCACTTTTGTTCATTGCGAAGTCGACGCGTCTCGCCGCCTGGATTCTCCTCTTCATCGGGTCCACTCACATCGTTACGCGCCTGGTGGCGGGCGGACTGAAAAACGTTTTCCATCGACTGCGTCCGTTTGAAGTCATTCAAGCCGGGAACTGGGATTGGAAATTTTTTGGCGATCAGGGCTCGTCCTTTCCCTCCGGACATTCCGCGCATTTCTGGAGTCTGTTTCTTCCCCTGCTATTTCTGTTTCCGCGTTATCGGCTGCCTCTCCTCGTCGTTCCGGTGTTCATCACGATTGCGCGAGTCGGGGTGAACGATCACTGGTGCAGCGACGTGATCGCCTCGGCCGGATTAGCCGCATTGTTCACGCTCGCTTTTCTCTGGCTCTTCCGGATGCAACGAAGCGAACCGGACGCGACCCCCGAGGCCGGGCGATTGACGACCGCGCGCGTGATCGGCTAAAAAGGGCCCAAAGGAGCGATGATCGCCATCTCGTATCGCCGCCAGGATTCCAGCCCAGTTGCGGGCCGGCTTTACGATCGGCTCCAGGCCGAGTTCGGCAAAGGCAGCGTGTTCATGGATTTCGATTCCATTCCGTACGGCGTCGATTTCCGCGAACACATCAAGCAGACCCTGCAGCGCGCCAAGGTCGTGGTCGCGATCATCGGCCCCGAATGGAGCGGCGGAAAAGATTTGGCGAACCGGCGGATCGACGATCCGACCGATTTCGTGCGGCTGGAAGTCGCAAGCGCCTTGGAGAACGGCATCCCGATCATTCCGGTGCTGGTCAACAACACGCCGATGCCGGAGGCGAAGAATCTGCCGCCGGAACTGGAAGGCCTCGCCTTTCGCAACGGCCTCGCGCTGGATACCGGCATTGATTTTCATCACCACGCGGACCGGCTCATCGCCGGCATTCATCGCGTGGTCGATCCGCCGAAGGAAGAAGCGACGGCCGTCCCAGCGTCCCAAGCCACCAAGCCCGGCACGGTCCCGAAGCCGTCGCGAATAGTTCCCATTTCGATCGTTGTCTTGCTGATCGCGCTTGCGGGGATTGCAGCGTGGTATTTCAAAAGCCGGCCCAGCGAAACAATTTCGCGCGACATCGCCACGCCGGTTCCGGCGCGGTCATCGACCCCAGCGTCCACCGCGACGACTCCGCCCACTACGGTTTCATCCCCAAGCTCGAGCGTTTCATCGACAACGAATGAAAGCTCGCCTGCGCCAACCCTCAACGAACCCGTTCGCGAACATTCTTTCGCAGGCAAAGTTGGGCAGAAAGAAGCCACCTTCCGATTGCGATTCGATCAGGGACACGTGACCGGCACTTATACTCAGGGCAGTAACACCTACCGTCTCGATGGCCGGCACATAAAAGCGAAAATGTTACTCGAAGAGTACACGGGGGAGCGGCTCACCGCTCGCATCGACGTAAATTTGGTTGAGAGCGGTGCGGTGATTCGCTGGGAAGGAACAATGCGTAACACGCCGCCGGACAACCGCGTTTTGCCGATTTATTTTGAGCGGCCAAGATGAATACACGCCCGTTTAACACCGCAGTCGTTTTCGGCGTCACCGCTTTGCTGTTTCTGCAGAGTGCATTGGCAAAGTCCAAGCCCAAATCCGGAGCGACCGCGGATTACTTTCCGTTGCGCGTCGGCGACTCGTGGACCTATCGCAACACGGAAGAGGGCGGCTTTACGTTGAAGGTCCTGAGCGAAGAACCTCATGAAGGAGGGACGGTTCGCTTTGTCGTCGAAATGCTCTCCGGCGTGAAGGTAGACAAGACTTACTCAAAGGCGGACGGCTGGGTCCTTTTCCACGGGGAAACTTACCCCGAACACGAAGGCCTTCAGGCGACCTACGATCCCCCGAGACAGATCCTCCCAAACCCGCTCGTGGTCGGCCAGAAATGGGAATGGACCGGAAAAGATCCGACGCAGGTGGAGCATCGTGAAAGTAATCGCGTCGTCGGCGTCGAGAGTGTCACCGTGCCGGCTGGAAAATTTCGGGCGATGAAAGTGGTGACTGAAATTACGGGCGCTTCGGTACCGCTGATTCGGACTTCCTGGTACGCCGATGGGGTTGGCCTTGTAAAAACAACAAACGTCGGCGGCCAGATCAAGTACGGTTCTGAACTGACCGATTACAGCTTCAAGACAGAAGCGCGCAAGTAAGCGGAGAGGGTGTCATCCCGAGGCTGGCGCAGCGCGCCGAGGCATCTCTCGAGCGCTCAATCGCTTCCGCGAAACCAAGCGCGTCCCGCGTCATCGCAGCCGTGATGATAGCGATAGCCGAAATTGCAAGTGCGAGGTCCCTCGCCGTCTGCGCGGCTCGGGATGACACGCTTTCTCGTCTCGGCTCCGAGAAAACTTGCCGCGTGGCGGGCTTCGGCCCAGCATCACCCGCCATGACTTTGCCATTTCGTTTGCTCATCGGTTTCTGTTTGGCGGCCGCCCTTCAGCTTCATGCCGCCGACAAACGCAACATCACCGAGAAAGACCTTTTCGATTTCGTCTGGATCGGTGACGCCCAGGTGTCTCCGGATGGCAGCCGGGTCGCCTTCGTTCGCGTGACCGTGAACGAAAAAAAGGAAGGCTACAACACGTCGATTTGGATGGTCTCGACTTCGGGCAGCGATGCGCCGCATCGGCTGACCAGCGGCGAGCGGGATTCCACGCCGCGCTGGTCGCCCGATGGAAAATATCTAGTCTTCACTCGCTCGCCGGAGAAGGACGGGAAACCTGAGGCCCCGCAGCTTTGCATGCTTTCGATGGCGGGCGGCGACGCGTTCTTGTTTACCAGTTTGCCGAAGGGCGCGAGCGATCCGCGGTGGTCGCCGGACGGGAAGCTGATCGTCTTCGCGAGTTCGTCGAATCCGGAAGACTTGGAAAAGGCGGAGAAGAAAAAACAAAAAGACGAAGAGAAGCGCACGGCGAATACGTCGTCGTCCGTTTCACCGGCGAAACAAGACGCCGCGAGGAAGACCGATGCGGAAAACGAACGGGAGAGCGACGTCCACGTCATTACCCGGGCTGTTTATCGCTCGAACGACGAAGGCTATCTCGATTTCAAACGTCCCCAACATTTCTGGACCGTGGCCGCGCCGCAGAATCCAGACGAAAAAGTGCAGCCGAAACAACTGACCCGTGGCCGATTCAGCGAAGACGACGCGCTCTGGTCGAAAGACGGCACGCAGATTTACTTCACCACGCTTCATAACGACGAGCCCTACTACGATCTCCAGAAAACCGAACTCTGGTCGATTTCTCCGAACGGCGGGGAGCCCACGAGAATCACAACGATCGAGATGGACATGAGCGCGATGGCGCTGAGCCCGGATGGGAAACAGGTTGCGTTCACAGCTTCGGTCGAACAGCCGGTCAATTCCTACACGCAACCGGATCTTTGGGTCATGGATTTGGCGAAGGACGCTAAGCCGCGCAATCTCACTGAGAAATTCGACTTCGACGTCGGGAGCAGCGTTGGCGGCGATAATGGCTCTCCGCGCGCGGGCGGTGGCAACCGCCCGATCTGGACCGCGGACGGGAAGGCGATCATCGAAAATTTTTCGCGGGACGGACGGACGAACGTCGGGTTGTTCGACGTCGCGAGCGGCGCGATGACGGAAATTACGAAGGGCGACCAGGCGGTGCCGCGCTTTCGTTCGGCCGCGCCGGATGCGACAAAACTCATTTATCTCGTTTCAACCCCGACCCGCATCGGTGACCTGTTCTGGCTCGATCGGGTGAGTGGCGAAGCGCGGCAATTAACTCACAGCAACGACGAACTCTTTGGCCAGCTGAACCTGACTGAGCCCGAGGAAATTCGTTACAAGAGTTTCGATGGGAAAACAATTCAGGCCTGGCTGCAACGGCCGCCCGGGTTCGACAAGGCGAAAAAATATCCGCTCATTCTGAACATCCATGGCGGGCCCCACACCGCTTACGGATTTGTATTCGACCACGAATTCCAGTGGATGGCGGCGAAGGGTTATATCGTGCTCTATCCGAACCCTCGCGGGAGCACCAGCTACGGTCAGGAATTCGGCAATGTGATCCAATACCACTATCCCGGCGACGATTTTAAGGACCTGATGGCGGGGGTGGACGAAACGATCAAGCGCGGATTCGTCGACGAGAAAAAACTCGGCGTCACTGGTGGAAGCGGCGGCGGGTTGCTAACGAATTGGGTCGTGGGACACACCGATCGTTTCGCGGCGGCCGTCGCGCAGCGCGACATCGCGAGCTGGACGGATTGGTGGTACACGGCGGATTTCACTTTGTTTCAGCCGCGCTGGTTCAAGGCGCCGCCGTTCCAGGACCCGGAAGATTTCAAAGCCCGCTCACCCATCACTTATATTAATGATGTGAAGACGCCGATGATGTTCATCCTCGGCGAATCGGACACGCGCACGCCGCCCGGTGCTGGCGGCGAACAAATGTTTCGCGCGCTGAAGTTCCGCAAAATCCCGACCGTGATGGTGAAGTTTCCGAACGAGACCCACGAGCTCTCGCGCGGCGGCCAACCGTGGCATCGAATCGAACGTTTGGAGCACATTGTCGGCTGGTTCGATCATTGGCTCATGGGCGTAGCGAAGCCGGAATACGACGTCGCGCCCAGCGATGTCCCGGTGAAACCGAATTCCGCGCCGAAAACGAAACCGTAGGCTACAACGCGGCTTGCTGATCTTGCGCGAAAAGGCAAGATGGTCCCGGTGAAATTGCGGCAACCGAGCTACCACGACATCGAGCGGATCATCGAATTCGATTTCATTCGCGCGACAGAAGCGGCGGCGCTGAATTCGCTCGCCTGGCTTGGACGCGGAGATAAGGAAGCGGCCGATGCCGCGGCCTGCGACGCGATGCGCGGCATGTTCGATCTCATGAACATTTGCGGCGAAGTCGTGATCGGCGAGGGGATCAAGGACGACGCGCCGGGAATTTTCAAAGGCGAGCATCTCGGGACCTGGCTGCCGGGTACGCCACAATTCGACATCGCGATCGATCCGATCGACGGCACAACGAATATTTCGAAAGGCGCGCCGAACTCGATCAGTTGTATCGCGGCCGCGAGCCCGGAACATGGAGTGAAAGTCGCGCTCCGCGATATCCCGGCGTTTTATATGACGAAACTCGCTTACGGCCCGCGAGTCCTCGAGCACATGCAGATCAAAGGGATCGATATGTTGCGGATCGAGAGCCCGATCGAAGAGACATTGCGGGTGGTGGCGCAATGCCTGAACAAGCGCGTCCAGGACGTCGTGGTCATGATGCTCGATCGGCCGCGCCACAAGGAGATGGTCGAAGAAATCCGACGGGCCGGCGCTTCATTGCGAATGATCAGCGATGGCGACATCGCGGCGGCAATGGCGCCCGCGATTCAGGACAGCGGGATCGATCTTTACATGGGAATCGGCGGAGCACCAGAAGCGGTCCTCGCGGCGGCCGGAATCAAATGCCTCGGTGGCGACATGCAATGCGTGATGTGGCCGCGTGACGACAAGGAACGAAAAGCTCTCATTGCCGGCGGGCACAAGGCCGATCTCAACCGCGTCTTTTTCGCCGATGATCTGGCGAACGGGAAGAACATCATCTTTTGCGCGACTGGCATCAGCGACAGCGCGATGTTGCGCGGGGTGCGAACGCAGGGTGCGAGCGCCACGACTTACTCAATCCTGATGCGGGCGAAGAGCCGCACCGTTCGTTTCATCCGCGCCTCCCACGATTTGAAGAACAAGACGATCCGCCTCCGCTCCGACAGTCGCGAGCATCGGATTTGATTCCTCACGCTCCTGATCATGATCGTGCTCATGATCTTGGTTTGCGGCGATGGCCTACCGGAAAGATTAGGATCATGATCACGAGCATGAGCAGGAAAAGGGAAGATCTCCGCTCGACATCCGGGGGTTCGTCTGGTCAAATTCCAGAATCCTTCGCTTATGAGATCAAAAAAATCCGATTCCCGGGCTCATCTTCACGACCTCTCTCCAGACAACGGCTGTGTCGTCGACACGAAATGGAAAGTGGAGCCGCTGAGTTATCACGCCTGTGCCACTGAGATCGGGATGCCCCATACTCTGCACGACGCGCCCATGCCGGAGGTCGTCATTTACGATCACGTCGGGTTCAAGGGCGCGTATGCCCGGACTAACTTGAGCTTTCATTTCCTGGGTGATTTTTGGAACGACCGGATCAGCTCGCTCATCATCGTGAGTGGTGTCTGGCGTTTTTACCGCGACGAATACTACAAGGGCGACCATTGGGACCTCGGCCCGGGTTTCTACGAGTGCTTCTTCAAGGACAAAGGTCCGGATGATGTCATCAGTTCCTTCCAGGCCATCAAACTGACATAGCGGCGCCTGCCAGCGCGAGGACCGTTTCGGCGCAACCCCAGGAGAGGGTGAACCCGGAGCCGCCATGTCCGTAGTTGTGAATGACGGTTCGGCCGTCACCCAATTTTTCCGCTGCGACGCGGACGCCGCGTGATCGGCCGGGTCGCAAGCCGACACGCTCGCGGATGAGGGGCGGCGCAGGTCGATTGAGAACTCGCTCACATTGGCTGATGATTTGCGCGGTGGCCTGCGGATCGGCGACGCGATCGTCGCTGATGTCGTTGGTTCCACCGAATACGCAATCGTTGGATCGCGGAATGGCGTACATCAGCGGGGGATCGTCGCATACGACTGCGTAAGGCAAATCGAACTTCTGCACGATCGCGACCTGGCCGCGGTGCGGTTCCATGTCGCGATCAGGAACGAGTTGGCGCGCGCCGATTCCGGCGCAATTGATGATGAGATCGAAGCCGGGATCGATTTCTTCGAGTTCTCGGAGGCGCGTTCCACCGCTGATCGAACCACCAGCACTCGTTAAGCGAGCACTGAGGTACTCGAGATACTTTCCCGTTTCGATCAGCGGCACGCGGATCGAGAAACCGCTGACGAACGCCGGAGGAATCTCGGGTTTCGACAGAGTGCGGGTGGCAAACGATTGCGCCCAATCCGGCGGAGCGATTGGGCCGAGCCGCGAGAAAACCCGGAGTTCCGTGAGAGATACACCGGTCTCTGTCTGGCGCGCCAGTTCAAGAAAACGACGATAACTGACGAGCGCCCACGGAACGATTTCCGCGCCAGAACCAACGTCGTATGGGTACCAGATCGCGGCCGCCGCGGCGGAATTTGTTTCGTCGCCAACTTCTTCGGCGAGGATCGAAGTCTCGAACCCGTTCTCGGCGAAGAGGACGGCGCAGGTCAGACCGGATATCCCGGCGCCAACAATAGCGACACGTTGTTTCATGGAGCGACGATCCTTATTAAGCTTCAAGGAGCGGCCGTTTGAAATCGCCGTTTTTGTTCGGTCGGCGATTTCAAATCGCCGCTCCTTGGAACGTGCAGAATCGCCCTGGTTCAGCTAGATTCTCCGCGTGGTCGCTTCATCCGAGAAATCGCTGACGGAGAAGGTGCTGGCGGGCGAACGGATTTCGCCCGAAGAAGCGCTCGAGCTTTATCGGCGGCCGCTGGCGGAACTGGGCCAGCTGGCCAACGCGAGGCGAGATCTGGCCAAGGCAGCCAGCTACGACAATCGCGGGCGCGAGATCGTCACATACATCATCGATCGCAACATCAATTACACCAATGTCTGCAACGTCTACTGCAAGTTCTGCGCGTTTTATCGCACGGAAAAAGACGCGGACCATTACGTCCTGAGCCGGGAAGAGCTCGACCAGAAACTCGACGAACTTTCCGCGGCGGGCGGGGTTCAAATCCTGATGCAGGGCGGTCACCATCCGAAGTTATCGTTCGATTGGTATCTCGATTTGCTCCGGCACATCCGCGAAAAATATCCGCACATCAATATCCACGGATTCAGCCCGCCCGAGCTCCAACACTTCGCCGAGCTTTTCGGAATGCCGTTGCGCGACGTGATTTCGCAATTCAAAGAAGCCGGGCTCGGTTCGCTTCCCGGGGGCGGAGGCGAGATTTTGGTGGATAGCGTCCGCAATCGAATCGCGCCCTTGAAATGCAACTCAGACGCGTGGCTGGAGGTGATGCAGGTGGCGCACGAGCTGGGATTGAAATCGAGCGCGACGATGATGTTCGGCCACGTGGAAACAATCGAAGACCGGATCGAGCATCTCCGCCGGCTGCGCGAGCAACAGGACAAAAGCGGCGGGTTTACCGCGTTCATCTGCTGGACGTTTCAGCCGGAGAACACGGTGTTAAAAGTCGCCCACCGGACAGGGGTGGT
Source organism: Chthoniobacterales bacterium (assembly GCA_036270255.1). Lineage (GTDB taxonomy): Bacteria > Verrucomicrobiota > Verrucomicrobiia > Chthoniobacterales > UBA10450 > AV80. Next base: position 1,385 of record DATBCW010000105.1, on the reverse strand, counting down.
GGAATATCTGCGCACCCAGGCACTGGCCCGCATTTTTCTGGATAACTTCCCGAACGTGCAAAGTTCCTGGGTCACGCAGGGGCCGGACATCGGCCAGGTGGCCCTGAAGTATGGCGCGAACGACTTCGGTTCGGTAATGATGGAGGAGAACGTGGTGAGCAGCGCCGGCACGACGTTTCGCCTGGACGCGGCCCAAATCGAGGCCCTTATCCGAGATGCCGGGTACGAGCCTCGGCGGCGGAATAATTGGTACCAGCTCTTGAATTAGCGCGAAGCGGTGCGTTCTTCTCCGACCAGCGCCCAGGCGCGAGACCGAAATCCTGCCTTGACGATGCCCGAGTTATTCACCATCAATACCACCCGCGCCGCGTCAGGGACGAAGGACGCCAGGGACTTTTGACGTTATGAAGGAATTTTTTGGTTTGAAACGCGGCGGCATCTCAATGGCGCGTCTCGCGCTCATTTTGATTTTTGCCGCGAGCCTGTCGATCAGGGCACAGACGGCGCCTACCCCGCCGCCCGAGCAACAAGGGCCGCCAATCGTTAGGTCGATCGAGGTCCAATATGTTGGTCCGCAGACGCTCTCGAAAGACAAGGTTCTTTCGCAAATGCGGACGAAACCGGGCCAGCCGTATTCCGAATCGCTCGTCGAACAGGACATCAAGGCGCTCTATCAAACCAGCCAGGTCCAAAACGTTCGCATTTTTGGTCAAGGAGAAGGCGACGGGGTGAAGGTCATCGTGGTGCTTCAGACGCGGTCGCTCGTGAATGAAATCGAGATCGAGGGCGCGCAACGAATCAACGCCAAGTCGCTCCGGAAAAAAATCGACCTCAAGATCAGTGGTCCGTTGAGCGAAGAGGAATTGGAGAAGGCGCGCGAAAAAATTATCGAGAGCTATCAGGCGAAGGGTTTCACCGACGTGGATGTGAGATACAAGGTGGACACGGACGACGCGCGCGGCACTTCACGAGTCCTCTTCACCATCACGGAAGGAACCAAAGGTGCGGTCAGCGCGATCCGTTTCGAGGGGAACACGAAATTTAGCGACAAGATTCTGCGCAAGCAGATGAAGACCAAGGGCAAGACCGTGATTTCTTTCCTGGATAAATCAGGGCGGCTCGATGAGACGCAGTTCGCGCAGGACATCAACTCGGTAAAGGAATACTACCAGGACCACGGCTACATCGACGTCGAAGTGAAAGAAGTGCGGCATGAACGCGTTAAAGGCCGCCTCGCCCTCGTCGTGGTGCTGGTGGAAGGACCGGTTTACCGCGTCGGGAAGATTCGGATTACGGGGACCAAGGTGGCGCCCGAGCAAAAAGTCCGTGCCCTGCTCAAGATGAAAGAAGGCGGCGTTTATTCGCCGAAACAAATCCGGGAGGAT
>DATBCW010000104.1:0-4165 GCA_036270255.1 Chthoniobacterales bacterium | reverse complement strand
GCGATCGGGAGCGTCGGAGAGCAATGGAAGCCGTCGCCGGATGGAACCAGCGTAGCGATTGAAGTCGAGGATTTTGAAACCGCGATCAAAGATTTGAAGGCAGCGAACGTGACTTTTGCGGCGGAGGGCATCGAGAGTCCGGTCTGCCGAATGGCAGTCGTGCAGGATCCGGACGGGAACAAAATTATTATCCACAAACTAAAATGATCACAGAAGTTGCATTCGTTGTCATCGCGGTGACCGACAAAGAACGGGCCCGTAAATTTTATCAGGAGACGTTGGGATTGAAGCCCACGACTTCGATCCACGATGGGATGTGGGTCGAATATGAAATCGGCGGGACAACCATCGGGGTTGGCTGTCATCCGGATTGGAAACCGGCGCGGGAAGGCACTTCGGTCGCGTTCGAAGTGGACGACATCGACGCGACGATCGCGAAATTGAAAAAGGAAGGCGTCGAGTTGGAGCGAGAGAAATTCGAATCGCCGGTTTGTTTTATGGCTGTGATTCACGACCCGGACGGGAACCGACTCCTGGTGCACCAGAGGAAACCGAAATAGCGCATGGCTGTTCTCGTCGACAAGAACACGAGGCTCGTGGTGCAGGGAATTACCGGCAGCGCGGGCGGATTCCATGCCCGGCAATGCATGGAGTACGGCACCAACGTTGTCGCGGGGGTGACGCCGGGTAAAGGCGGCCAGATGTTCGATGGGAAAGTGCCGGTGTTCGACACGGTCTGGGAAGCGCGCCAGCAAACCGGCTGCAATGTCTCGGTAATTTTTGTGCCGGCGCCCGCCGCGGCGGACGGAATCCTGGAAGCCGTCGACGCCGGCGTGGAACTGGTAATCTGCATCACGGAAGGCATTCCAGTGATGGACATGATGCGAGTGAAAGCGCAGATGGCTGGGAAAAAAAGTCGGCTGATCGGGCCGAATTGCCCCGGGATCATCACGCCCGGCGCGTGCAAGATCGGGATCATGCCGGGCTATATCCACAAGGAAGGCAAGGTCGGCGTGATCTCGCGCTCCGGGACTTTGACTTACGAAGCGGTCTGGCAATTGACGTCGCGCGGTTACGGCCAATCGACCTGCATCGGCATCGGCGGCGATCCTATCAACGGAATGTCGCACCTCGATGCCGTGAAGCTTTTCAACGATGATCCGGACACCGACTCGATGATTCTGATCGGCGAGATTGGCGGTTCGGCGGAAGAGGATGCGGCCAATTGGATCAGGGCGAATTGCAAAAAACCGGTGGCCGCTTTCATCGCCGGCGCAACCGCGCCGCCCGGCCGACGAATGGGTCACGCCGGGGCGATCGTCTCGGGAGGCAAGGGAACCGCAGCCGGAAAAATCGAAGCGCTTAAGGCCGCGGGCATTGCGGTTGCCGAAACACCGGCGACAATGGCTGACACATTGATTGCACGAATGAAAGGCCAGTCATGACATTTTCGCCCGGACTCGAAGGCGTTATCGCCAACTCGACCGCCCTGAGCGACGTGCTGGGCGAGAAGGGCCAGCTCATTTATTGCGGGTACGACATCAACGAGCTGGTCGGCAAAGTCAGCTACAAGGAAGTCATTTATTTACTCTGGCATCGGAAGCTGCCGAATCGCAAAGAGCTGGACGCATTCGTTCGCGAGCTTCGCAGTCAGCGCCAATTGCCGGATCAGGTCATCGATTTCCTAAAAGCAGCGCCGAAGGATGCGAACCCGATGGATGTGATGCGGACGGCGATCTCGATGCTCGGACTGTACGATCCGGACAACGGCAAGGAAATTACGCCGGAGATGAATCGCCGCCGCGCCAGCTCGATCACCGCGAAGATCGGCGTCATCGCCGCTTATTTTCATCGCGCTCGCCAGGGCAAATCACTGCCGCCGGTGCGCGACGATCTGACGGAAGCGGAACATTTCCTTTATCTGATTTGCGGGGAGCCGCAGTCGAAAGAGGCCAGCGACACGCTGGACGTGGCGTTTATTCTGCACGCCGACCACGGCATGAACGCCTCAACATTTAGCGCCCGGGTCACGATCTCGACGCTCTCGGATATGTATTCGGCGATCACGTCGGCCATCGGAACATTAAAGGGGCCGCTGCACGGGGGCGCCAATGAGGGCGTGATCCACATGCTCGAGGAAATCGGCACGCCGGACAAGGTCGATGCGTATATCGAGAAGCAGCTAGCCGAAAAGAAGAAGATCATGGGAATCGGCCATCGAGTTTACAAGACGCTCGATCCGCGGGCGCCGCATCTTCGCGCGATGGCGGTCAAATTGAGCGAGAAACTCGGGGAACCGAAGTGGATCAAAATGTCTGGGCGCATCGCGGAGCTCATGAAGGAAAAGAAGAACCTGAACGCGAACGTCGATTTTTATTCGGCCACGGTTTACTACTCGTTAGGCATCCCGACAGATCTTTTCACGCCGGTCTTTGCGATCGCGCGTTGCTCGGGCTGGTGCGCCCAGGTCCTCGAACAGCTGGAAGACAATCGTCTTTATCGCCCGCTCAGCGAATACGTCGGCGAGCCCGTCGGCAAGAAAGTCGTCCCGATCGACGAGCGGCCGTAGCCTGTAGGGCTTCACGCCGGGCTCGACATTTCCGGCGCGACCGTTAATCTCGCGCTCGTGAAGACATTGGCGGCCTTGATTGGGTTCGCGTTCTGCGCCGTGAGCGTTCTGCCGGCCCAGACGGGAACGATGGAAGTGGGCGCCGACCCGAAACTCCATGGAAAATATCCCGAGAATTACCGGGAGATCATTAACAATTGGCTTCAGACGGTGCTCCTCGACGGCGCAAGCGCGCAGGTCGAATGGGTCAGTGGTCCCACGCCGGGCACGATGCCGGAGAAGAAGAACGGCAATGCGCTTTTTGGTTATCTGGTGGAGTTCAAGGTGAACTCGCGGAACCGATTTGGCACCTATACGGGGATGCAAAGGAAAACTGTATTGATCCACGATGGCGAAGTGATCAAAGCTAAGGGGTTCGGTTTTTAAAAATGAAGCAAGGACGCAATTCCCACCGCAAAGGCGAAGGCGGGCTCGCCATTTGGATCATTCTGCTGGCCTTACTCGCGGGCGCCGCCTGGTTCCTGTATTCGTCGCGCGCGGAAGCGGAGCGGAAAATGCGGGAGTTCGCCGGACAAGTCGTGCAAACCATGGCGGTAAATTATGACGTCCGGTTTCTGAACAACCACATGACTCCGCAGGCGCAGGCCAGTTACATCCCATCCTTCCGCGACCGCATGGCCGGATTCCTGAAGGGGTTCGGCCCGATGTCGAAGCCAATCGACACGAAAGGGACGGTTCAATTCAATAATCTTTTCTTCGATCCCGTGGGCACGTTCAAAAGTACGCTCACTTATCCAACGATGACGGCGACGATGAACCTCACGGTTATTCGGGCAATGAACAACTGGCAGGTGGACCAAATCGAGCTGGTCTGGACGCCGCCGCCGACACCCACACCGTCGCCGACACCGCAGATGATGCCGAGCCCGACGCCAATGCCGTCGCCGACAGTTGAGCCGAAGCCGCAGAGGCGGAAAAAGGGGTAGCGGCTATCGCAGCAGCCGGCCTAACGAATCGACGCAAAGCTGCGACCAGGTTTCGAGATTGTCGCGAATGGCGACCAGCTGTTCGGGGTTGAGAAACGCGAGGTTCGTAATCATTGCTTCGCGTTTCTGCACCTTCGGTTCAGCTAACCTGAAGACATGGACAATGCCGAGATGAACGCGGCCCACTTCGGTCGTGTCGTCGTTTAAAAGCGCCACGATTCGGTCTTCAAATCGTGAATCGATTTTAATTTCCTCGTTCACCTCGCGCTCGACGCCGGCGCGATAGGCCGCTTCGTCCCAGGCGAAAAGAGATTCGTCGGTATCGTTCATGTGGCCGCCGATCCCGATCGATCCTTTCGCGACCAAGCGTTGTTCGCCGGCTTTTTTCCCGCGCACATAGTGGAGGACGGTGTCGCCATGCGCGATCAGAGCGTAAGGGATGATCTGTTTGTGCGTCGGATCGTTCTCGGCCTGGGCGCGCGGCAGGAAAAAATTGTTCCCGCGCGAGAGCAACGCGCTCAGATATTTTTCCGGCTCAAAATTCAGCCCGTGAAAGCTGCCGAGTTCGTCGAGCAGGCTGCGCCGGACGACCAAAACGTTTTCCTGAGGA
>DATBCW010000103.1:0-29957 GCA_036270255.1 Chthoniobacterales bacterium | reverse complement strand
CGGAACTGAAACTGGCGCCCACCGCCAAACCCACGCAGATCCAAAACTTTGGAACAACCGGCCGGCTATTCGTCGCGACGCGGATGCCCCACACAATACAAAGCGCCGGGAGGAAGGATGGAAACCCGGAAGCGAGCAGCCAGATCTCATGTTGAGCCGGCGAGAAAATCAGAAACGCGCCGAGCGAAAATGCAATCCATCTCGCCGGGCGCGTGAGCTCCGATTGCGCGAGCAATCGATAAAGGCCAAGTGCCGTCAGGCCACAAATAAGAACCGACAACATCATTTCGGCCCGACTGTCCCAATGTTTTCCAAACGAAAACGCGATGAAGATCAGCTTGGGAAGAACAGGCCGCGCTTCCTGTTGCTGCTCGATCACGTCGGTGAAGGTCAGTCCGCCGGTGTGAGCCTTCGTGGCAATTGCCACCATTTCCCAATCGTCCAGCATCGGGATCGCGACGGCGTAGCGGAGGATGAGAAAGACGATCCCGGCAGCCAGAACGGCTACGAGACCCAGAGCTGTGATCGTTTCCCACGAAACACTCTTCCGGTTTGAATCGAATGAAGTTGACGCGTCGCCCACGATTTGTTCGGGCAGCTCCCCTCACAGAGGGGGTCTGCCTGGCGCCGCACCTTCGTAATTGGCGGCGATCCTAGCGGCCGCCGCGGCGCCGTCAATCCTCCAAGTTCGCCCCCCAAACCGCCTGCCAGCTTGACACGAAATACCCGACTTCTACTTTCAGCTATCCAGCCGCCCGACAGCTGGAGCTTCCAAGCTGTGAGCGCGCTCTCTTCATTTTTTCGATCTTCTGTTGGCAAAAAGATGATCGTCGCGATCACCGGGGTTGTTCTGATCGCGTTTGTGATTGGCCATCTCCTGGGCAATCTCCAGATTTTTCTCGGACCCGATTGGATTAATTCCTACGCGGAACATCTTCGCGAGCTCGGTCCGATCCTTTGGGTGATCCGCGCTTTTCTTCTCATCAACGTGCTGCTGCACATTTTTTACACGATCAGCCTGGCCCTCGAAAATCGGCGTGCCCGCCCGGTGAAGTATAAAAAGAAAGAGCACGTGAAGGCGACCTTTGCCTCGCGCTCGATGGCATTGAGCGGCCTGATCGTGCTGGCGTTCATTCTTTATCACCTCGCCCATTTCACGGTGCGCGTAACCGATCCGCGTTTCCTTCTCCTCAAGGCCGATCCGCTGAATCGGTACGACGTTTATTCGATGATGGTCTACGGCTTTCAAAATTATTACGTGTCCGGATTTTATGTCGTCGGAATGTTTCTCCTCGCGCTTCACCTCAGTCACGGCACCTCAAGTTTTTTTCAATCGCTGGGACTCAATGACAAGAAACTCACACCGAAGCTCGCCACGGCCGGACGCGTTTTGGCCTGGCTGATTTTCATCGGCTACACCTCCATTCCGGTCGCCGTCCTGCTCCATCTTGTGAAGCCGGCCCAACAATTATGATCGGGACGCTCGACTCGAGAATTCCGCACGGCCCGCTCGCTCAGAAGTGGACGAACCACAAAGACCATTCGCGGCTCGTAGCGCCGAACAATCGCCGGAAATTCGAGATCATCGTCGTCGGTAGCGGGCTCGCCGGCGGTTCCGCGGCCGCGACGCTCGGGGAACTCGGGTACAACGTAAAGTGTTTCTGTTACCAGGACAGCCCCCGCCGCGCCCACAGCATCGCGGCCCAGGGCGGAATCAACGCCGCGAAAAATTATCAGAACGATGGCGACAGCGTTTTCCGATTGTTCTACGACACAATCAAGGGCGGCGATTTTCGCTCGCGCGAAGCCAACGTCTACCGGCTGGCCGAAGTTAGTAATCTCATCATCGATCAGTGCGTCGAGCAGGGCGTGCCGTTCGCACGCGAATACAGCGGGCTGCTCGCGAATCGTTCTTTTGGTGGGGCGCAGGTCTCGCGCACGTTTTACGCGCGCGGCCAAACCGGACAGCAACTTCTCCTCGGCGCGTATCAGGCGCTCGCCCGCCAGATCGCGGCCGGCGCGGTGACAATGTTTCCGCAGACGGAGATGCTCGACCTTGTTTTAATCGATGGGCACGCCAAAGGCATCATCACGCGGAGTCTGATCACCGGAAAAATCGAGTCGCACGCCGGCGACGCAGTCGTGCTCGCGACCGGAGGTTACGGCAACGTTTTCTATCTTTCGACGAACGCCCGCGGTTGCAACGTCACCGCAACCTATCGCGCCTACAAAAAGGGCGCGCTCTTCGCCAATCCCTGTTTCACGCAGATTCACCCCACCTGCATTCCCGTTAGCGGCGAGCATCAGTCGAAGCTGACTCTCATGTCCGAGTCGCTTCGAAACGACGGCCGCGTTTGGGTTCCGAAACAACCGCGCGATCCGCGGCCGCCGGCCCAAATTCCACAGACGGAACGCGATTATTATCTCGAGCGAAAATATCCGAGTTTTGGAAACCTCTCGCCCCGCGACATCGCCTCGCGCGCAGCCAAGGAAGTGTGCGATGAAGGTCGCGGCGTCGGTGACAGCGGGCGCGGAGTTTATCTCGATTTCGCCGATGCAATCGCGCGTCTTGGCGAGAACGTGATCCGCGAGCGCTACGGGAACCTGTTTCACATTTACGAAAAGATCACGGCCGAAAATGCCTACAAGCGCCCGATGCGAATTTATCCCGCGGTCCATTACACGATGGGCGGACTTTGGGTGGATTATAATTTGATGAGCAACGTCCCTGGGCTCCACGTCCTCGGCGAAGCGAACTTTTCCGATCACGGCGCGAACCGTCTTGGCGCCAGCGCGCTCATGCAGGGACTCGCCGACGGCTATTTTGTGCTGCCCTACACGCTGCCTGCTTATCTCGCGCCCCAAATTGGAAAGCGGCCTTCCACGGACCGGATTGAATTTCGCGCCGCGGAAAATGAGGTGCGGACGCGGACCGCAAAGCTTCTCGCGATAAACGGCAAACGCTCTGTCGATTCATTCCACCGCGAGCTGGGCCTGATGCTTTGGGACAAGTGCGGAATGGCCCGCAACGAAGCCGGGCTGCGCGAAGCGCTCGCCGCCATCCCGCCGTTGCGCGAAGAATTCTGGCGGGACGTGCGCGTGCTCGGCCAAGGCGAAACGTTCAATCAATCACTCGAGCGCGCTGGACGCGTTGCCGATTTCCTCGAGTTCGCGGAGCTGATGTGCATCGACGCGCTCACCCGGGACGAATCATGCGGCGCCCACTTCCGCGAGGAACATCAGACGCCGGATGGCGAAGCGTTACGCGACGATGAAAATTTTGCGGATGTTTTCGCCTGGGAATATCAAGGCAATGGGACCGTCGCCGCGCCGAAGCTGCACCGCGAACCGCTGGTTTTTGAAACCGTGCAATTGACGCAGAGAAGCTACAAATAGTTGAGAGTTTTTAGTTGAAAGTTGAGAGCCGCCGAAAGGACAAAGCATGTTTAACTTCGAAAAACTGGAGGTCTGGCATAAGGCGTTGGATTTTGCCGATCTCGTTTACCGCGATACGCGGTCGTTCCCCAACGATGAACGTTTCGGCCTGACCAACCAAATGCGCCGCGCCGCTGTTTCTGTTTCATCGAATATTGCCGAGGGAAGCTCGCGTAAATCCAAAGCGGATTTTGGTCGCTTTATCGAAATCTCCACGGGATCACTTTTCGAAGTAGTTTCCCAGGCGTTCATTGCCAAACGGCAAGGTTTTTTAGACGACGATCAATTTCAAAACTTGTATCGAGCAGCCGAGGAACAAAGCCGGATGCAAAGCCGTCTCAGAAAATCCCTCGTCAACTAAAAGACTCACATGCACCCCACGCGGCTCTCAACTCTCAACTCTCAACTCTCAACCATGAATTTTCGCCTGAAAGTCTGGCGTCAACGCGATCCGAAGACCAAAGGCAAGCTCGTCGAGTATCAGGCGACGAATGTTTCGCCGAATACGTCGTTTCTCGAAATGCTCGACGTCGTCAACGAAGGACTCATCGCGAAAGGCGAGGAGCCGATTGCATTCGATTCCGATTGCCGGGAAGGAATTTGCGGCACGTGTTCACTTACGATTAACGGCGAAGCGCACGGTCCCGATCATCCGGGCGCGGCATGTGAGGTTTACATGCGCCGGTTCAAGGATGGCGCGACGATCGTGGTCGAGCCATTCCGTGCGAAACCGTTTCCGCTCATCAAAGATTTGGTGGTCGATCGCAGCGCACTGGATCGCATTGTCCAAGCCGGCGGATTTATCGCGGCGCGCGCCGGTTCGGCGCCAGAAGCGAATGCGACGCTGGTAGCGAAACACGATGCTGATCGCGCGATGGAAGCGGCGGCGTGCATCGGCTGCGGCGCCTGCGCAGCGGCATGCCCGAATGCGTCCGCGATGCTCTTCGCCGCGGCCAAGGTTTCGCACCTCGCCTTTCTGCCGCAAGGCCAACCCGAGCGAACGGCGCGGGTGTTAAGAATGGTGACGGCGATGGATGCCGAGGGTTTCGGCAACTGTACCAATACCTATGAATGCGAAGCCGTTTGTCCCGCCTCGATCAGCGCCAGCTTTATCGCGAAGCTTAACCGCGAATACGCGGTCGCCAGGCTGTACAAAAGCGGCGGAGAATAACAACGAGCTGCCGCCAGAATTCGGCTAGGGAGTCGTGCTGCTTTTTTTTTCGGTAAAAGCTCCAACCATCCGGTCCATTGCGGTGAAAAGAAGCTCCACGCTGTAACCCGCCAGGAAGGAGAGAGCAAAGGGCGTCAACGATGCAAAAGAGACTTCGCCGGCTGCGTTGGTGCCTTGGGGCTTGAAGAACCATCCGATTGCGACACCCGCGAGCACTCCTAAATAAACTCGAAGGCTGAACTCGACATCGTAACCGGGCCGATAAGTCATGTCCTGGATGCCTTTGATCATTCGGCGCAAAACATAGGCCATGGCACCGACCCAGCCATAGAGAAGGGGCAGGAGATAAATTTGAAATATGCCTAGCACTTCCCGCGACGACAGCCCCCATTCGACGAAATCGGACCGAAGGTCGAACTGATCTACATCCTCTTTCGGGACAAACTTCTTGGAAAGGTTCGGAATCCATCTCCAAGGCGTGCTCCAAAGGTGCAGCATCCACATGCGCGTGTCCTCGGCTGTGTCGGCTTTGACTTTTTCCTCCTTCGCTTTCTCCGCAGCTTCAGGACTCAGCACAACTCCGGTTGCGGGAGCGGCGGGCGGCACCGCATTCTCGGCGAGCGACGGGATCCGGCTGATCAGATTGCTACCAATGAGCCAGTAAATTTGCGCCAATAAGAGAAGAGTTAGCGCAAATAGTGCCCAGCGCCGCTGCACTCGGACTGACCAGCGTGCATGCGAGCAGGTAAATGGCTTTCGTGTCCAAAAATTTTTCCCCGAGACCGCGGACTCGTCGGTACAAGCTCGTAAAGTCTCCGCAGTCACTGGCGCAAGCTTCGCGGCCAACGTATTTACCGCCTGGTATAGAGCGGATTCGTCTGCCGCGGTGAGCGTGCCAGTGGCCACCTTCCCCTTCGCATCGATAATTTTGCCAATGAGGGCCTGGTCGACGGATACACCGGAGCGGACGACATGCGCAATAAGAAGCTCAGCGTCAGCGAGAATCTCTGCAGGGGTATTTTGAGGCATGGCTATTTTCCCGCCGTCAGCGGCGCTAAGTTCGCCCGAATCTTTTCCGCGATCGCTGCAGCAGCACAATGTTCTTCCTGGTCGGCCTTTTGGGAAGGTTGTTCTCGTCCCTGGCCCCATTTTGTTCGCGTAAGGATCTGCGCCGCGTAATCGTCAGCGCCACGGCTTAGGATCCGAACCATGAGCTGTGAATAATCCTGATGGGGGACGAAACCGGCCGGAATCCGAGTGTGGATCGCACCGGTTCGAAAAGCGCGGAGAACCTTCACCCGCTGACTGGTGAGATCCTTTTCCGAGTCGCAGGACGGGACCCGTGCGTTTTGCAATGCCTCTCGGATTACCTCTTGAGCCTTGGGAAGCGAAACGCGAATCGGTATTTCTGGACCTCGTGTGTACCAGGTAAGCGTTCCTTCAGGATCAGCTTCCCAATATTGATCGCCGGAGCAGGCTCGCAGAGACGATGCGCCTGCCATCCAAGCCAGGCACAACAGGAAGGCCAAAAACAATTTGGTCGGGAGGAGCGGCATTTATCAGGATTGAGGCCTGTCGACAGGGCTATTCGAGACGCGCGCGCCTGTCCAGAAAATTCGCGCGCGTCTAACAGTCTTGCGCCTGGCACTCGTGAATCCACAACTCCGGATCGATTTCAGTGCGAATGCGCCCCCGCAATTCCTCGACCCTCGAGCCATCGCGCAATACAGCAAAGAGCGTGGAGCCGGATCCGGACATTAAAGCAACAGCCACTTCCGGCTGTTGGCGTAACCATGTCTTCAGGCGCGCCAGAAAGACGAATTTCTCAAAGACCGGTTTCTCCAGATCGTTGACGAATCTGATGCCGCCAAACTCCTGCGGCGAATAATCGATGTCCGGTAGCTCGCGCGAATCTATCCACCTTGCGTAGGCCCAAGGCGTCGGCACGCCGAAGTCGGGCTTGAGCAAGAGGAGATCGAATTTTGCGTGCAGCGGAATCGGCGTGACCAACTCCCCGCGTCCGCGACAAATGGCAGCGGAACGCACCACAAAGAAGGGAATATCCGATCCGAGTTGCGCCGCGAGGTTCATGAGTTCCTCCAATGGCAATTTCGCCTCGAACAGTTCGTTGAGACCGAGCAACGTACTGGCGGCGTCACTGCTTCCACCTCCCAAGCCCGCGCCGTGCGGAATTTTCTTTTCGAGAGCGATCCGGACACCCGAGTCGATGCCGGCGCGCTCGCGAAAAAGTTTCGCGGCCCGCACGACGAGATTGTCGTCTCCGACCGGCAACGACGAATCGTCACAGGAGAAATCGATACGATCATTGTCCCCCGCTCTTTCAATGATCAGCCGGTCCGCGAGCGAGACTGGAGCCATGAGTGTCTCGATCTCGTGAAAACCGTCGGCGCGGCGCCCTTTGATCTGGAAAGAAAAATTGACCTTCGCCGGAGCCCAAAGCTGCATATCCTGCAATTTGTTCAGCAAATTTCGCAGAACAACAGGATGAAGTCGCAGGCCGCAGAGAAGATTATCGTCGCGCTCGATGTGCCGTCGGCCAAGGAAGCCTTGTCGCTGGTGAGCTTGCTATCCGACGCGGTCGGGTTCTTTAAGATCGGGCTGCAAAGTTACACAGCGGAGGGGCCTGAACTGGTCCGGTCGGCATCGGCTGTTTCGAGAATTTTTCTCGATTTGAAGCTGCATGACATTCCAAACACGGTGGCGAAAGCGGTCGAAGCCGCTGACAGACTTGGCGTGAAGATGCTCACCCTGCACTTGAGCGGCGGAGGCGAGATGATTCGGGCCGCGGTCGCGGCGCGGAAAAGCGACATGCTTCTGCTCGGCGTTACGGTTTTGACCAGCTCGACCGACGAAACGCTGCACGAGATCGGCGTCCCCGGAAAAACGAGCGAGCAGGTTTTGCGATTAGCTCGTCTCGGCGTGGCAAACGGGATCGATGGCGTGGTCGCGAGTCCGCAAGAAGCGCGGCAATTGCGGGCTGAGTTTGGCGATAAAATCAAAATCGTCACGCCGGGAATTCGGCCGGCCGGCTCCGCGGCGAACGATCAGAAGCGTTTCACTACACCCCGCCAGGCGATTGATGAAGGCGCCGATTATTTGGTGATCGGCCGGCCTATCACAGCCGCCCCGGACCCGCTCGCGGCGGTGAATCAAATTGTGGAAGAACTGAACGGCTGACGGGCAATCATGCTCGATGCGCTTCACGTTTTTTTCGACGACGTCGAGCCAAGGTCCGCTGCTCTTAACATGGCGGTCGACGAAGCCTTCTTCCTTACTGCAATCGCGCCGATTTTGCGTTTTTATCAGTGGCGCCGGCCGTCGATTTCATTCGGATATTTCGGACGCTACGCTGAGGCCGCGGCGGAAGCAGGCGATCGCGAAATCGTCCGGCGCTGGACTGGCGGCGGAACAGTCCCGCACGGCAACGATCTAACCTATTCAGTCGTTGTTCCGAGCAGCCACCCGTTTTTCCAGCGATCGTCGATTGAAATTTATCAGGCAATCCATGAAGCGATTTGCCGAACCCTGCAGGCGAACGGCGTGGAAGCGTTCCTCGCGAAAAATGCGGCTCCAAAAATCTCGGAGAGTTGTTTCGCCAATGCGGTCCGCGCGGATGTCCTGAGTGGTGGCCGGAAAATCGCGGGCGCCGCGCATCGCCGTTCGCGGGCCGGGCTTTTGCATCAGGGCAGCATTCAGCGAAACGATCTACCAGAGCGGTTTCGCGCCGATCTGGCGGAGATTCTTTGTCCGCGATTCGAGCGCATGACTCTGTCGCCGGAGATCAGCGAGCGCGCGGAGGAAATTGCCACGACGAAATACGCGACGAGCGAGTGGCTCACGCGATGGTAGAGATTGTCTCGGCGTCGCCGTTGATGTATTCCAAGACGAACAGGCGGAATGAATATTTTATCGGAACAACAAGCGCGCGCCCGACAATTGGCTCTACCTCATGACGGCCTTCTCACCGGAGTAAGTGACGAGTTCATTACCGAGCTGCAGAACAACGGCACTTTCGTCGAATACAATCAGCAGACCATCGTGAACGCGGGTCAACCCGCCGATTACATGTTCTGCGTTATCTCCGGCCAGGTGGATTTGTATCGGCGCAACGAGGAATTCGGAAGGTCCCGCGTCGCAACCCTGGGAGCCGGACAATGGTATGGCGTGCGCGAAGTTTTCCAACGGGTACCGGCCGACGAGGAGGCCTTTGCCCAGGATGAAGTCATTCTCTGGACAATTCCGCCCGACACTCTGCGAGACTTGTTTTTCACTGTTCCCGCCGCCGTCCAGTTACTTTTTAATTTCGGGATCCTTCTCACTCAAAAGCTCGCGGCCAAGGCGCCCGCCGTGGCCACGCCGCAATAGGAATTTTCCGAGTTCGGCGCGAGAAGCTTGCGCTGCATTGGCGCGCCTTCTATCGTGGGTGCGTGGAAGTTTTTGCCGATTCGCGTGCCCCCTCAATCTCGCGCGATGGCGTTTTGGGCCGAGTAATGGCGGCGGTCCAGCCGCATTTGGTGGAGGTCGAAGCGCGGATCGCGCGGCAGGCTGCCGCCTTTGATCCGGCGATCGAAGGTTACGTCACCTACGCTATTGGCAGTCGCGGCAAACGTCTCCGGCCATTGATGGCGCTGTTAAGCGGCGGCGCGAGCGGCGGGATAACCTCAGAACATCTCGACCTGGCCGTGATCGTGGAGCTGATCCACATCGCCACCCTGGTCCACGACGACATCATGGACGAGGCCGAACGACGCCGCGCCCAGCCGACCGTAAATGCCCGCTGGGGAAATTCCCTCAGCGTTCTGCTCGGCGATTGCCTTTTCGCCCAAGCTCTCAATCTCTCCACGAATTTCGATAACGCCGAGGTCAGCCGCGTGATCGCGCGGGCGGCCCGGGAAGTTTGCTCCGGCGAAATTATCCAGACCCAGCGCCGCTTCGATCTGCATCTGGCGATCAACGATTATCTTCGGATCGTCGAAATGAAAACCGGATCGCTCTTTGCCGCGGCCGCGGAATTAGGCGCCCTGCTGAATGGCGCCGAACCGGAAACAATCCGCGCCCTAAAAAATTTCGGCAGCAAGATCGGCGCGGCCTACCAAATTTACGACGACTGCCTCGACATCGCCGGCAATGAAAGCGAGATCGGCAAGACGCTCGGAACCGATCTTCGCAAAGGCAAAATGACCTTGCCAATCCTGATGCTGCTGCGCTCCGCTCCGCCCGAGGAACGCGAGCGCTATTGCGAATTGATTCTGGCCGAAGAAGCGAGCGCCATCGGCAAACTCCTTCAGAGCGAAGCGCCCAACGGCGCCCTCCGCTCATCGCTCGACGCCGGTGAAGAATCAGTCCGCGATGCGCAAGCCGAGCTGCACGCGATCCCCTCGAACCCCTTCACGGATTCGCTCTTCCAATTGGGAGACGCGCTCCGTGAAATGCTGGACCAGTTCCGTGTCTGATGCCGGGGCAAAGTCCCCTTCCGCCTTAAAGATCAGCGAGCTGCCGGCCGATGAGCGTCCGCGCGAGAAACTTCTGGCCCGCGGACCCGCAGCTCTCATCGATCCGGAATTGATCGCGATCCTCCTTGGAAGCGGGGTCCGCGGCGCGAATGCTGTCCAGGTCGCGCGACAGCTTCTCGAAAAATACCAATCGCTTACCGGCCTCAGCCGTTGCACCGTCGACGAGTTGAAACAAATTCGCGGTATCGGAAAAGCGAAGGCCATGCATTTGGTGGCGGCATTTCAACTTGGCCGGAGGCTCGCCAATGAGCGTCTCTTGCGCCAGAAGCTTGATTCGCCGGAACTGGTTTACGAATTGATGGCGCCTGAGATGCGGGCCCTGCATAAGGAATCGTTGCGCGTCATCCTGCTCGATACCCGTTATCACCACCTCGGCACGGAGCAGGTTTCACTCGGAAGCGTAAACGAAAGCATTGCGCATCCGCGCGACGTCTTTCGGCCGGCCCTGGTCGCATCGGCCTATGCGGTAATCGTCGTGCACAATCATCCTTCCGGCGACCCCTCGCCGAGCCAATCCGATCACAGCCTAACGAGACGTTTGGCTGAAGCGGCAGAATTACTCCAGATCAAATTGCTCGATCACGTAATCGTCGGCGCACCCGCGGAGGGTCGTCAGCCTTACTTCAGTTTCAAGGAGGCGGGCGTTCTGTGAGAATTCATCCGGCGGCGATTGTCGAAGATGGGGCGCAGATTGGCGCGGAGGTCGAGGTTGGTCCCTACGCTGTCATCGGCAGTGGCGCCGTGATTGGCGATCGATGCAGGATCCAGGCGCACGCTGTGATCGAAGGCTCGGTGAAAATGGGGACGGACAACCTTATTGGTTACGGCGCGATCATCGGCGCGGCGCCGCAGGATTTAAGTTTCGATCCGAAAACGAAGAGCTCTGTCGAAATGGGGAGCCGAAACACGATTCGCGAATACTGCACGATCCATCGCGGCAGCATTGAAGGCAGCGCGACCACGATCGGCGACGAGAATTTCCTGATGGTCGGCAATCATCTCGGACACAATGGCATTCTAGGAAACGGCGTCGTGATGGCGAACGATTGTCTGCTCGCCGGTAACGTGCGGATCGACGATCGCGCCTTCATCGGCGGCGGCTCCCGCTTTCATCAGGGCATCCGAATGGGTCGTCTCGTCATGGCGGAAGGAAGATTCACCAAGAATCTGCCGCCGTTCTTGAGCGCGGCGAAAAACGAGGTATACGGTTTCAACATTCTCGGAATGCGCCGCGCCAATTTCAGCGGGGCCGAGCGGGATGAAATCAAGCGCGCGTTCAAACTGCTTTATCGAAGCGGATTGAATACAAAGCAGGCCCTCGAGCAGGCGGCCGAGACGGAATTTGGTCCCGTGGGACGCGAGTTTTTCGAATTCGTGGCGAACGCCGGAAAGCGCGGGATCGTTTCCTACGGTCGCGGCGCGACAGAAGATTAGGCGAGCGCGAGGAACGCGAGCATCCGGCCGGTGCGGCCTTTCTCAGCGCGATAAGAATAGTAACGCGCCAGATCGCAGGCGGTGCAGATGCCGGAATCGTGGACCGAATTCATGCCAAGATCGCGGCATTGCCGGACGATGTCGGCCGCAAAATCGATTTCGTAATGCGGCGGCCGAATACACGGGCTCAGTTGGACGACGATATCGGCAGGGCGCGAACCGAATTGAGCCGTCATCGTTTTGATCGCGTTTGGGACGACGCCGAGTTCGGTCCCCTTTTTGCCGGAGTGAACGAGCCCGATCGCACGACGAACGGGATCGACGAGATAAACCGCGCTGCAATCGGCCACGTAAATGCCAAGACAGATTCCCGGCTGATCCGCGATGATCCCATCGCAATTGGGAAAACATTTGTCCGCGGAGATCACGTCATTCACGACCGCAACCTCTTTCCCGTGGATCTGCTGCGCGGTGATGAACGGGGCCGCGCCGACTTTATGTTCAGCGCGAATTTCACGATGAACCGAGTCCAGCCGGGCTAGCGCTTCCGCTTTGTCATGCGACATCTCGATGCCGGGAACACGCAACGTGAAACCGTGAACGACCCCCGGCAGCGCGCTCAGGGCGTGGAAATGTTCGACCGGAAGCTGAGCTTCGCTCACTTACTGCCGGTCGTGCGCGTGGTGCGCGTCGTCGTCGTGGTGGTTCGAATCGGCGGACGATCGCCCGCGTGATTCAACTCGAGCGGGCCCGGCTTCGGCGCCGGCGTCGGCTTCGCGTCGGTCTTCAATTTCCGGCGGGTATTGGGTTCGTCGAGCTCGTTCGAATAAACCACTTCCGTGGCGGTGACCCGATCGAACTCAGCCAGCGCCACACTATAATTATAGAGGGCCTGCAATCGGTTCGACGACGCCTGCGTGACTTGAACGCGAGAATCGAGCACTTCCAACTGCGTTCCCGCGCCTGCACTCAAGCGCGCGCTCGCCAGACGCAAAGCTTCCTGGGCCTGGCCCACGCTTTGTTCGGTCGCTTTCACCAGCTCAGCGCTCTGGTTCAAATTCGAATCCTGCTGCTGGACTTCCAGCTCCACCTGACGGTTCGCATCGTCGAGCGTGATTTTCGATTCTTCGAGGACGGCTTTCGCTTGTTTGACGGAACCATAAGTTGCGCCCCAATCCCAAACCGCCCACGTGCCGGTCACCCCAAAAATGTAACCACTGCTCACATCATGAATGTCCTCGCTGATCGATGAGCTGCGGACCTCAGTGCCGCCTGAAGCGCTGATCTGCGGAAAATACCCGGCGCGCGCGACCCGGACTTGCTCGGCGTTGGTCAGCACGATTGCTTTCTGCTGTTTCAGGAACGGGCGGCGCTCCTTGGCCAGCTCAATCGCCGCCGTCAACGGAATGTGTCTCGGGCGATACTGCAATTCACCGACAGCCTCCAAGGGCGGCTGATCGCCCCGGCCCGGATCGAAATCAAGCCCGAGTGTCTTCGCGAGTTGGAGCTGCGCGATGCGATAATTATTCTGCGCGCCGATGAGAAGCGGATACTGGTTCGAAAGCGCGACTTGCGCCTGGAGGACATTGAAACGCGGGACGGTGCCGGCCTCGAAGCGGTTTTGCTGGTCCTGGAGCTGGCTCTTCAAGAGGTTGACCGACTCCTCCTGGACTCCAATCAAAGCGCGATCCAAGAGCACCAGGTAAAACTGCTGCTTCACCGTCGAGATGGTCGTATCGACGACATTCCGAAATCCGTAGTAGCTGCTGTCGCGGGTGAAATCAGCCGCGCGAATCTGAGAGACGATGCGGCCACCTGCGAAGAGCACCTGAGTCGCTTCCAGCCGAACGTTATAAGAACGCTCGACGCCGGTGAAATTAAATCCGGAAAGTCCAACCGGCGTAGCCGTCGCCCCTGGAGTCGGCGTCGGCGTTGACCCACCCCCCGGGATTTCGCCGTGGTTCACCTGCAGGTGCGGATCGGTATCAGAGAATTGTCCGGTCATTGCGATCTGCGGGAGAATCTCGGCCCGCATCGCGATGTAGAGTCCTTTCGTCCGCTCGATTTCCTGGCGCGCTTTTTGGATGTCGGCATTTCGCTGGAGCGCCGTCAGGACAGCCTGGTCGAGAGTGAAGCGCGGCACAACCGAGCGGCGCATACGGAGCTCGGTGAGAGTTTCAGTTCCCGCGAAAAGAAACGGCGCAAGAGGAACGGCCGCCACGAGCGCGGCACAAAGCGAGAGTGAGATGGAAGCTTTTCGCATTAGGTTAAGGACGCAGGATGGGCAGGTTCAAGTCGGCCCGGAACAAAGAGATCGGGGCTCTTGGCGCTGCGTCTTATGCAAGGCGCATGCCGTCTCCGCTGACTGTGGCTTAAACTGCTCTCGAATAATCGTTTATAAATCTGAGGTTGATTCGCGGCTTCGCTGATTCTTCCCGGGTTCGGGATCAGCGCGTTACATTTTCGAAACGCCGCGAGGTAAGCAAAA
The DNA here is from genome assembly GCA_036270255.1 of Chthoniobacterales bacterium. Classification (GTDB taxonomy): domain Bacteria; phylum Verrucomicrobiota; class Verrucomicrobiia; order Chthoniobacterales; family UBA10450; genus AV80. Next base: position 15,895 of record DATBCW010000103.1, on the reverse strand, counting down.
CTTTTCTCGAACTCCGGCGCACGGTCGGCTCCGGCGCCTCCTTGGACTGGCAGTAGTTGTAAATCTTTGTGTAAATCTGGAGCCACGCCTTTTGTTCCGCCGGCGTGAGATGCGTCATCACTTTCATCAGGTTGCCGACCATCTCTTCGCGGATCCGGCGAACAAGCGCCGTCCCTTTTTGCGTAATGCAAACCATCACCTTGCGCCGATCTTCGCGGGCACTCGAACGCACCACGTACCCCAGATTCTCCAACCGATCGACGAGGCCGCTCGCTGCCGCTGTCGTGTGTCCCATCTTTTGCGCGATGGCGGACATCGTCAGGACTTCGTTGTGATCGAGCGCCGCGAGCAGGAAAAATTGTGGGAAGGAAACGTTGCCCGGCGCGAGTTCTTTGGAGAGATGCAGGACGAAACAACGCTGCATTTCCAGGATGATGTGGGAGAGGCGTTCGGCGTCAGCCCGAAATTGGTCCATCCCATTGAGCCGAAGTTGAGCCGCCGTTTTCAAACCGCATAAGCTAAAATGGCCGCGCGGAGTGTCAAACCGCTACGCGTCAAATTTCATGCTCATGATCCTGATCATAATCATGATCTTTTGCCGTGGGTGGGCTGCCCGGAAGATCAGGAGCAGGAATGTTCAATCGACGATGAAGACGGTCGCGCTCGCGTCGCGAGCAACAGTCTGCCCTGGGGCGACGCGCAATAATGCATTGGCCCGGCTCAATCCATAGAGCGCGTGCGATTCCTGCCGGCCGATCGGCGTGAATACACCATCGGTAAATTGTCCGCGAACGTAATGGGGCCGGTCACCGTCGTTGCTCAGCTCACCCGCGAGGATCGCAGTCGTTTGCGGCAGCCGGAGATCATCATGTCGCGCACCCATCATTCGCAAAAGCGCCGGCCGGACAAAAAGCAGGAACGTGACGAACGCCGAAACTGGATTGCCCGGAAGCCCGAAGATCGCACAGCCGCTTGCGCGGCCGAACAAGAACGGTTTCCCTGGTTTCACCGACACGCGCCAAAGATCCGTCTCCGCCCCGATCGCGTTCAGGGCCGGCTTCACAAGATCGCGCGCGCCGACCGACACGCCGCCGAGAACGATTAGGACCTCGAATTGGATCGCATCGCGAAACGCGACTTCGATCGCAGCGGCTTCATCGGGGCAATGCTGAACCTGCGCAACGGTCGCGCCACATTTTTCCACGAGCGCCTGAAGGAGGACGGAATTGCTGTCGAAGATTTGTCCCTCCGCGAGTTTGCCGCCTGGCGCAACCAGTTCGTCGCCCGTCGAAACAATCGCGACACGCACTTCGCCACCGACTTCGATTTCGGCAAATCCCTGCGACGCAAGCAATGCCAACTCCTGTGCGCGCAATCGCGTCCCACCCTCGATAATCTTTTGTCCCTCGCTCAAATCGGAGCCGCGGCGGCGAATGAACTCGCCCGCTTCGACGCTGGTGTTCACAAAAATCTGTGAACCCTCCGCTCGAACATCTTCCTGCATCACAACCGCGTCCGCGCCCGATGGGATCGGCGCGCCCGTGAATAACCGGATTGTTTCACCGGCCTCAATCCGGAGGCCACGATCCTTTCCGGCTGGCTGCTCGCCGATCAATTGCTGTGGTTTTTCACCACTGCACGACGCCGCGACCACCGCATACCCGTCCATCGCCGAATTATCGAATCGCGGCAGTGCTACTCGCGCCAGCACCTCAGTAGCTGCAAATTTTTCCCGGCCCTGAATCAACGGCACTGTTCGCGCCGGCAACGGTCGGACGTTCTCGATGATGCGCGCGAGCGCCTGCTCTTCCGTGATCACGAATTGGCTGGCGGTGAGGGAGGGATTCGAACCCTCGGTACCCTTTTGGGGTACGGCGCTTTAGCAAAGCGCTGCTTTCGACCACTCAGCCACCTCACCAATTAGGGTGCGAGAATAGGAGCTAGCCCGAGCCTCGTCAACTTGCGGCGGGCCATTCCACTCGTGAGCAACACCGCGTTGATAGATTGGATCCCGGCCAGAGACCGGACCGAGCGTCCGGCCTAGCGAAATTTGTCCGCCGGCGGCGTGCTCTCTTCTTCCGGCGCCGGCGTCGCGCTTGCTTCAGCTTCCGGCTCTCGTTTCGGAGCGGTTGATCGCTTTTTCTTTGTCGGCTTCTTCTCGGGCGCAAAGGGCACTAAGATCCGGCGTTGCAAATTGCTCCCTGTTTGAAGCGGCATATACACTTCTTTGTATTTCCGATCGGGGGACTTCGATTCCGTCTCAAAAAAACTGCAACCTCCCGCGCCAAGAGCGATACACACGATGGCTAAGCTGGCGATCAAGCGAAGATGCATGGATTATTTTCCCTCGCCGGTGAGGGAATCAGGAACCGAGTTCCTGGGCAAGAACAACCGCACGGCAGTGAGCGACTTTCTTCAAGATTTGGCCGAAAATGGCGCCGCAACGCCGCTAAATCTTTGGGGTTGAACAGCGAAGCGGACGCATTACTCTGCGCATCTCAATGAGCTGTCGAACCCTTCTAAAAACCGCGCTCATGCTCGCGCCCCTGCTCCTGCTCGCGAGCTGCGCCGTGGAAACCGTCCCTCCAACAGCGGTCGCTCCCACCCCGACGCCCTCAGGTTACTGGAACGGCGATGGCGTTCCCGGCTCGCCGAAAATCGTGGTGAGCATTTCGGAGCAACACGCTTATTTCTACAAGGGCAAGAATCTTGTCGGTGAATCGACAGTTTCCACCGGCAAACCGGGGTTCGGCACGCCGCCCGGCAACTATACGGTCTCGTCCAAAGACGCGACCCACGTCTCGACTGTCTTTGGCGATTACGTCGACGATTTTGGCAACGTCGTGAAATCCAATATCGATTCGCGCAAGGATCCCAGGCCGCCGGGTTCCCACTACGACGGGGCGCGCATGCCCTTTGCAATGTTCTTCCGCAGCGGTTACGCGATGCATCAGGGCTACGTCCCGCCTTACGCAGCATCCCACGGTTGCATTCGAGTTCCGCATGGAATGGCCGAGACGTTTTTCGAGAACGCGCCAGTTGGTACGCCGGTGATTGTAAAGCAGGAAGCCGTGACGCACTCCGTTTCCGTCCCCCCGCCGGTTCCTGTTTCGACGACTGTCGCTCCACCTGCGCCGAATCTTGTTCGACCCGTTGCGCCCGCTGCGGTCCGTCCCGCTGTTGTTCGCTCTACGGTTGTCGCGCCCACGCCAATTCCCATGCGTTCCCCGGCTCCGGTCGTTTCGCGTCGCTCGACTGCTGTTATCTCTCCCACTCCTGTTCCCCTTCGTTCTCCCGCGCCGGCTTCTGTTCGCAATCTCCCTACCGTTAATCCCACGCCGGCTCCCGTCATTTCTCCGACTCCGGCGCCCACTCATTCGCGGCCCAAGCATCACGTTCGTTCGCGTGCTCGTCATCAAAAGTCGACGGTCTCTCCGACTCCCACGCCGGCTCAATAGCCGCGCTCGGCGGGCGGCGGTCTGGAAGGCTCCGCTCCTTTAGTTATTATCCCGGTGGCCAGGCGAGCGCGCGTTTGCCGAGGATGTGTACGTGCAAATGCGGCACGCTTTCACCCGCGTCCGGACCGCTGTTGATCACGACGCGGTATCCCGACTTCAGCAGATCGAGCGTCTCGGCAACTTTTCGCGACGCGAGCAACAGTTTCCCGAGTAACGGCCCATCCGCTTCCGTCGCTTCCGCCAATCTCGGCAGGACCCGCTTCGGCACGATCAACACGTGCACCGGCGCCTGTGGATTCACATCGCGAAACGCAATCGCGTCGTCATCTTCCCACACGATTTCCGCCGGAATCTCGCGCCGGATGATCTTCTCGAAAATCGTCATGCATCATTCTTCTCCACTACCGGCGAAATACGCAAGGCGGTAGCGGCGGTCTACCGCCGAACGAACTTCCTTCGAGCGCAGCGGCAGTCATAGACCGCCGCTACAGGGTCACCGGATGAAACAGCGGAGGTGCTGCAGCTCCGGCGTCGAGCTCAGCCGTTCGCGGACGAAACAAATAATTTCTTCGCGAAGAGTGTCGCAGGTCCGCGTCCAGGTCTTCGCGCCGCGGAGATGTTTCACGCAGGCTTGCAAATCGCAGAGCAACAAACTATCCGCCCCGGCGTTCACCAGCGCGTTGATTCGTTTTTCTAATCCGTCAAAAAACGCGAGCTCGTATCCCGCGCCGGCATCCTGCGCGATCGTCAAAAGCGAGAACGACACCGGCGGCGGAGACGGCTCGAAATGCGGGACGATTTCTTTGTAACCGATCACCTTCAGAACGTAGCGAACTGTCTGGGAAAGCTGATCGAACGGCACCACCGACTCGTCGTTCCGCAGCCGCAAATAAAACGCGATGCTCTCCGTGACGTGATCCGTCAGCCACCATTTCGGATAACCGGCATCGTTGGCCGCGCGCGTGATCGCCGCTCGCAGCCACGCCTGATCGAACTCGAAGAGCTGCCCCGAATCGCCCCGCAGATAGGGAAATTCTTCCTTAAACGCGACCATGTTTTCGTTCTGTACTCGCTGTCCCCGCGGATGCGGGATGCATTTCCGGCGTCGCCATCTCCGGCGGAAACAATTCTCGTTGGAGCGCATTCGGTTTGATCCGTCGACCAAGCGCCTGGATCGCGTCGACGAATTCATCCACTTCGTTGAATCGCTGATGAACCGACGCGTAACGCAGATACGCGACTTCATCGATCCCGCGCAATTTCTCCAGCACCTTCGCTCCGATGTCCGCCGAAGAAACTTCGCGTCCACTCGTTTCCAGTTCGTGCACGATCTCGTCGACTGCGCTTTCGAGTGTCACCAGACTGATCGAACGTTTCTCACACGCTTTCGCGAGACTGTTCACGAGCTTGCGACGATCGAATGGCTCATGGGTGCGGTCCCGCTTGATCACGCGCAGATCGGAGCGCTCGATTTGCTCGTAAGTGGTGAACCGATAGGCGCACTGGAGACAGACCCGGCGTCGGCGAATGGAGGAACTATCTCGAGACTGGCGCGAGTCGATGACCTTGTCGTCACGAAACCCGCACTTGGGACAACGCATAGTGTCGGCGGAGTAAGTAGCACACCATAAGTTGTGGCGTCAACGCTTTGTCCCGAAAAAGTTTTTCCTGCGCGATCGCTTACGCTCGCCCGATGAAGGCTTGCCATTCATCGCGCCACCAATAGCATCGCGCACGTGGCGACAGAAGAAGGAGCCGGCGTCCGCCGATACGAGACGGTTATCGTGACGCTCATCGGCGTCTCGGCGCTCTTTGTTTCCGGCTACACCGCATACGTCCAGCGCCAGCAGGTCCGCGCTGCGGTTTGGCCGATTTTGGAATACGGCACGAGTAACGAACCCAAGTTATGCTTCACTCTCGACAACAAAGGCGTGGGACCGGCGATCATTCGCAACGTCATCGTGCGTGTTGATGGCGAGCCCGTTCGCAACTGGCAGACGGCGCTTCAAAAATTGCTTGGGCCCGGCCAATACAAGTTCACCCAGAGTTCGATGAGCGGCCACGTCATGGCCGCCGGCGAATCAATGGACGTCTTGGTGCCGCACAATTTCGATGGCACTCCCCTCCCCAACGACAAGTCGAACCCGCTTTGGGTCGCGTTGAACAAAGAGCGATTCCGCGTCGCAGTCGAAATCTGCTACAGCTCTACCTTGGGCGATTGTTGGACGTTGCGCACCGAAGCCAAAAGCAAATCGACCACGAGTGAAACTCGCACTTGTCCCGATACGGGGGCGACTGCATTCGAGCAATAACTCGAAGTCGGCCTGGGAAGAGAGGCGCGGACATCATTCGTATCGCAACGCGACGGTGGGATTCACTTTCATCGCCCGATGTGCGGGAAGGTAGTTCGCGAGAAAAGCAACCATCGCCAGAAGCACGGCGACGACGCCGAATGTTAGCGGGTCGCCGGGTGCGATCTCATAAAGAAAGCTCGTGAGGAGCCGCATAGAGATGAACGCGGCAACCAAGCCAATCCCAAGTCCGAGGGCGACGATCTTCATGCCGCCCCCCAAGATGAGGCTAAAGATATCTTTGCGTTGCGCACCAAGCGCTATGCGGATGCCCAGCTCTCGAGTGCGCTGCGCGACCGCATACGAGAGGACACCGTACAAACCAATCGCGGCCAGGACGAGCGCGATCGCCGCGAAGGAACCGAGCAGCACGCCGTTTGTTTTCTGTTGGTTCAAAGATTCGCTGATGACGGTTTGAACCGTCTGCACCTTAAACAACGGCAATCCTGGATCGACTTCCCGCACTGCCCGGCGCACGGTTTCAGTTAACGCTAGCGGATTCTCCGCCGCCGCGCGCACTACCAGCGCCATGGTTTGCGCCATGTTGCCGCCGATCGCTTGCGACCCGGACGCCTGCGGCACCGAAAAATACATTTCCGGCTCAACCGTCCGATCCAACCCTCGATCGCGGACATCCGCGACAACGCCGACGACGGTGTAAGGTCGATCGCCGCCTTTGATTCTTTGGCCTAACGACTGCGCTTCGTTCTGTGCGATCAAAAGAGCAAGCGTGCGATTGATCACGATCGCCAGAGGCGCGTCTTTTCCGTCGCGGTTATCGAGCAGGCGCCCGGCCAAAAGCGGAATCCCCATCGCCGGAAAATACTCGCCAGCGATTGCTCGCCATTCCACCAGCGGCGCTTTGCCGGCGGGGAAAGGGGCTCGCCCTTCTAATTCGAGGTCGCTGTTAAAGCCCCAATTCAACAGCGGCAGAAAATTAATCGCGCCGGCGTTGCGCACGCCGGGTGCCGTGCTGAGCCGCTCCATAAGGCGCCGATAAAATTCATTCACCGCAGGCGCGTCGGGGTAACGGTCTGGCGGCAACGAAACGCGTGCGGATAGCACTTGTTCAGGTTTCGCCAGGCCGGATTCGGTTTCCTGTAATCGCGCGAAACTGCGGAGCAAAAGTCCCGCCCCGCACAAGAGCACGACTGCGATCGCCATTTGGGCAATCACCAAAAGCTGGCGGACCCGGTTGGCCCCGGCGACCGACGCGTGTCCATGCAATTGCGTCTGTAAATCGGCGGCTAAATGTCCCACCGCCTGTCGCGCTGGCGCCAGCCCGCACCCTATGCCCACGAGCAGCGAAATGAGAGTGGTGAACAGCACCACGCCGAAATCGAGCCGGACTTCGCCGGTACCAACGAAGCTGTCCCCGAGCAGCGCTATCAGCAGCTTCGTCCCCCAAAACGCCGTCGCTATTCCGCCCAACCCGCCGATCGCCGCCAGGAGTACGCTTTCGGTTAGGAACTGCCGAATCAATCGGGCGCGACTGGCGCCGAGGGCCAGCCGCAAAGCCACTTCGCGCAAACGGCCGGCGGTTCGGGCAAGCAATAGATTCGCGACGTTCGCGGTAGCAATCAAAAGCACACAGACGACGGCCCCGAATAAGACCAGGAGCGAGGCACGGGCGTTTTTCGTTAGCTGTTCACGCAACGGTACAAGCAGAATGCCGCGGGAACTCTGTTCCTCTGGAAACCGCCGACCGATCTCGCGCGCAATGCCATTCATCTGCGCCTGAGCTTGCGCGAAAGTCACGCCCGGCCGGATCCGACCGACGACAAATAAGTCATGACTGCCGCGATCGGCGAGCTGCGGCGTCGTAAAAACCAAGGGCACCCAAATTTGAATGGCGGCGCCAGGAAAACGAAAGGCCGACGGCATCACGCCCACCACGGTGCAAGGGCGCTGGTCGAGCGAGATCGTGCGACCGATGATTTGCGGATCAGATGCAAAACGCACGCGCCACAGCGATTCACTGATTACGGCAACTCTGTTTTGATCCGCTTTGTCTTCCCCTTCGGCAAAGGTGCGGCCGAGCAGCGGCTTCGCGCCCATAACCGAAAAGTAATTAGCGCTTACCCTCGCACCTGAAACCCGCTCCGGATTATCCGCCCCCTGCAAGGCAAACCCGCCGTAATTAAACGCCGCGATACCACTCAGGGCGGTGTTCTGTTCCTGCCAATCCCGAAGGTTCGCGGCCGAAGCCGTTCCGCGAAAACCGGGCGGGAATTCCTTGCTTTCCCATACCTGAACCAAATGCTCCGGGTCCTCCAGCGGGAACGGACGGAGCAGCACGCCATACACGACACTAAAGATCGAGCTGTTCGCCCCGATCCCCAGCGCCAGCGTCGCAATCGCGACCACCGTGATTACCGGCGATTTGCGCAGCATCCGAAACGCGAAACGAAGATCAGTCATCATAGTTAAATCCCCTGAGTTGTAACGGTGCGGATCATGACGTTCGTCTCTTTGAGTTCACCAGAACTAGACGAAAGATGGTCTCGGATAACGGACTTTCTTCCATCCAGTCCGGACACCAAAGATGCGTCGCTGACACCAGGCCGGACGTTGACCTAAAACAGGCGCCGATTCTACCGCGGCAGAAATTCGAACTCGGCTTTGTCTTTTTTCGCGGAGAGGACGAGGTGGGCGGCGAATTTGTTCCCGCGTTTGGAAACGAAATTCTCGATCAACGGAGAGCGGCCTTCGGCGAGCAGTTCTTTCACTTCATCGGGAGTGATTTCGTGTTCGCAGAGTTTCTTCGTCAGTTTGAAGACAGAGCGGTTATCCTGGTCGGGCTTGCGCACGTAGTAAGCGTCTTCCATCTCAACAAGCTCGCCGCCTTTATGCGCTTTGCTTTCACCAATCACGGCAGCCTTTGAGAGGTCGACTTTCGCGCGTGCTTTCCGCTCAATCGGCTTGCCGTCCTTGTCCTTCTTTGGCGCGCGCGGCGGAAATTCCCAGCGGACACGGGCGTCAGCGCGGACGAGGAAGGCATCGAAAGGGCGACCTTTTTTGGAAATGAATCCTTGGATCAATGGGGTCTTGCCTTGTTCGATGAGCTGCACAACCTGCTCCCGAGTGACTTCACGTTTGCACATGAGGCGCGGAATCCGAAAGCTCTGTTTCCACTCGCCGTTCTCTTTTTCGCGCAGAACGTAGTTCGAACCGACTTCGACTAATTCGCCGCCGGTCGCAGGATCGGTCCAGAACGATTCAACTGAGCCGAGGTCGACATCGTTTCCAAAATCATATTCGGCTTTCCATTTTCCGGTTTTCTCGTCGCGCGCCAGTTTGAGTTTCGCCGCGAAACTCGCCCGCGTTTTTGCCGAGATGAATCCGTCGAGCGGGCCGACCTCGCCCTTCTCGACCAGCTCGCGGATTTCGGATTCTTCCATCCGCCGCCCGCCGATGACCTTGTAGAGCATGAACTCGCCGTCCTGCGACTTGTAGCCGCGCAGGGTTTCGCGAAGCGGCTTCTTGTCGGTCGGCGAAATGATTTCCGTCTCGCGGGCGACGGAATCGTCTTCCTCGAAATTCTTCACCCGGTCGACGATGCCTTTCGTCTCTTCGACGATGCCGGCCATGAATTTTTCCCGGGGAAATTTGCCGCGCACCATTTCGCGCAGCTGGTGTTCCCACTCGCCTGTCATTGCCGGACTCGTTAGGTCGGAAGCTTTCACAGCTTCGAGGAACTGGATGAGCTGCTCCGCCTTCGCGCTCGGGACCAGTTCCCTCTGCTGGCGATCCATGTACTTCTGATAAATGAGCCCGTCGATGATGTCAGCCCGTGTCGCCGGTGTTCCGAGGCCGCGTTCTTTCATCGCGTCCGCCAGCTCCTCGTCATCGACCAGTTTGCCCGCGGTCTCCATCGCGGAAAGCAAGGTCGCTTCGGTGTAACGCGGAGGCGGCTTGGTCGCTTCGGAGAGAAGATTCGTTTCGATTGTTTTCGCCTGATTCCGATCCTCTGGCGTCAACGCGGGCAACGCCTTGCCGTCTTTCGAATCTTCATCGACCGCGGTGCGGCCATAAACTTCCAGCCAACCCGGCGCAGTCAGCACTTTGCCTTCGGTTTTAAACTTGTGGCTCGCGACCTGGCTGAAGCGCGTCGTCACGTCGAATTCGGCCGACGGGAAAAAAACAGCGACAAAGCGCCGCGCCACCATGTCGTAAATTTTCGACTCCGCGTCATCCAGGTGCTTCGACTCGGATGTCGTCGGAATGATCGCAAAGTGATCGCTGATCTGCGCGTTGTTGAAGATGCGCTTATTCGGCCGGACCCAATCATTTTTCAGCGCTTTCTCCGCGTGCGTTTGCAGAGTCCCCGAGAGATTTCCCAGGGTTTGGCGCGCAGTCGGCAAATAATCTTCCGGCAACGCCCGCGAATCCGTTCGCGGATAGGTTAACATTTTGTGCTTCTCGTAAAGCGCCTGCGCGATTTGCAAAGTGCGTTTGGCCGAAAAACCGAAACGCCCATTCGCTTCGCGCTGCAACGTGGTCAGGTCGTAAAGGCGCGGCGCAATTTGGGTGCTCGCCTTTTTTTCTTCCGTGACCTGCGCCATCGGATTTCCCTGGCAGGCCGCAACGACTGCTTCCGCAGCCGACTTCTCCCAGATCCGATCAGCGCGATCGTGTTCGTCGCTGCCCTTCTTGAAGTCCGGCCGTTGATAGGTCCCTTCGTACTGACCTTGAGCGATTTCGAATTTCGCGGTGACGCGCCAATAGTCGCGCGGCTTGAAATTTCGAATCTCCAGTTCGCGGGCATACACGATTGCCAGCGTCGGCGTCTGGACTCGGCCGACGGAGGCGACGTTGCCCGCGCGCGAGCCGAACATCCGTTTCGTAATGGCCCGCGTGCCGTTGATGCCGATCAGCCAATCGCTCTCGCTCCGTGATCGGGCTGCGTCCGCGAGCCCGCGCATCTCGCTTTCGTCGCGCAGGTGATTGAACGCGTCGCGGATTGATTGCGGCGTCATCGATTGCAACCAGAGCCGCTTGACGGGGTGTTTGTTTTTCGCGAGCCGGCAAAGATTATTGAAAATGAGCTCGCCCTCGCGGCCGGCGTCGCAGGCATTGATGACCTGGGTGATGTCCTTCCGCGCGATCAGCTTTTTCAGGGTGGCGAACACGCTCTTCGATTTGTCGATCGGCTTCAGCTCGAACTTTTCCGGAATGATCGGCAGCGTCTCCAGCCGCCAGAAACCGTATTTCTTTTTGTCGATATCCTCCGGCATGAACAGCTCCGCGACATGCCCGACAGCGGAGGAAATGACGTATTGATCGTTCTCGTAGTGGTCGCCTTTTTTCGGCACCTTCCCCATGGCGCGGGCGAGGTCCGCGGCCACGCTGGGCTTCTCGGCGATGATGAGCGATTTCGACATTTTGTTTAGGGGTAACTCGGAAAAACAGCGGGACTTCTACGCCCCGTCTGCGTTTCGTCAAGGCGGGGATGGTAGAAGAGCCCTTGCTCATCCGCAAATTTCGATTTGGTAACGCCCTTCTGTAGCCGCGGCCCTGTGGGCCGCGCGGAAAGATCGAAGGATAGCGGGCGCAAGCGGGCGTTTCGCACAGCGAAACGGCTACAGAAGAATCACGACGCGGACGTCGCCACCGAAATGTTCGAGGCTGTCCAAGGCCGCGTTTACAGCTCCGGCCTCGAGCGGCACCGTGCGGATGATACCTTGGGAAAGGTCGAGCTTCCGGGTCCGCGCCAAGTCCAGGAGCAACGGGATCTCGCTAGCGAGATGGTCGGAAACGCCGATGATCTCGGCTTCCTTGTTCAACAACTCGGCGTAAGGCGCGATCTCAAATTTCTCCTGGGTGAGGCCGACAAGAGCCGCACGCCCGAGCGTGGCCAGTGATTGCACCGCCTGGCGCATCGTGACCGACAAGCCCACCAGTTCAAGCGCCACGTCCACTCCGCGCCCCCTTGTCATTTCCCGAATCTGCTCGACCGGGTCGCGGTCACCCGCGTTGACCGGAATGGCGCCGAAGTGTTCCGCGAGAACGAGTTTCCGCGGGTTGATATCGACGGCGAAAATCTGCGTGGCGCCAAGATTTTTGGCTAACTGCAACGCTGAAACGCCGAGCCCGCCGACGCCGAAAACAGCGACCGTTTCGCCAGCGCGCAACCGCGCTTTGTTTAAGGCGTGCAATGAAGTTGCTGACGAACACATCAGAATGGCGCCCTGTTCGAACGGAATCTCGGCAGGCAAATGGAATACGCTGCGTTCCGGCATGACGATGAATTCGGCATAACCGCCGTCGCGATGTTTGCCGATCATTTCCGCTGTTGGACAAAACTGTTCGTTACCGCCGCGGCAGAATCCGCATGTGCCGCACGTAACCAGATAATGCAGGCAGACGCGGTCGCCGGTTTTGAAGTTCATCACCGACGGGCCGGTTTCCTCGACCACGCCAGCGACTTCGTGTCCAAGTGTGAGCGGTAAGTGCGCGACAGGTGAAACGCCGGCGCGATAATGCGCATCCGAATGGCAAATCCCAGCGGCGCGAATCCGAATTAGTACGTCAGCCGAACCGACCCGCGGGACTTCAATCCCCTGTTCTTGAAGCGGCGAACCCGTAGCAGTAAAGCGAACAGCTTTCATTCTGTAGCCGTCGCCCTGTGGGCGACGCCGGCCAGCATATCATGGGTTGCCCGTCGCGCAGCGACGCGGCTACAGAAGCTTACCCAAGCTTCACGAAATATTTGCCGGGGAGTTGCTTCACCAGCTTCTTCAACTCAAGGCGCAGGAGCGTGGACGAAACGGTGCCGCTCGCCAGTTCTGATTTCGTCGCGATATCGTCGATCGAAGTTTCGGTTTCTCGAATCGCGTCGTAAACGCGGCGCTCATCTTCGCTGAGCGCGGGCAATGAACGCACGGCGGCCTCGGGCGACACTTTGCTTTCTGGCAACAGAATTTGCAGGTCGTCGAGAATATCGCTCGCATCCATCACGAGCTTCGCCCCCTGTTGAATCAGCCGATTCGATCCAATCGCGGTCGGGGTGTTGATGTGACCCGGCACCGCATAAACGTTTCGCCCCTGTTCGAGTGCCTGCGCCACGCTGATCAATGCGCCGCTATTTGCACCGGCCTCGACAACCAACAGCCCCTGACTCCAGCCGCTGATTATCCGGTTCCGCATCGGGAAGGTCTGGCGGTCCGGTTCGATCTCCATCGAGAATTCGGAAATAATCGCGCCGCTGCCGCTGCGAATTTTTTCGGCGAGCGCGGCGTTCTCCGGCGGATACAATTTGGACAATCCGGATCCGATCACCGCGATCGTGCGGCCTTTCGCGGCGAGCGCGCCCTGATGCGCCGCGGTGTCGATCCCGCGCGCGAGGCCACTGATAATGGTGAGCCCGGCGTACGCCAGCTGATAGGAAAGCTTCTTCGCCGATTCCAATCCGTAATGCGTCGTGCGCCGCGAACCGATCACCGCAATGGCGTGTTGATCGCGCTCCGACAATTCGCCCCAGACATAGAGCACAATCGGAGGGGAGTGAATTTCGCGAAGTTGTTTCGGATAAAACGGCGATTCGCCCGTGATCACCTTTGCACCGAACTCACGAATGCGTTGCAGCTCCGACGGAAGATCGACGAGACTTTCCCAGTTTGTGATTTGGTCCGCGACATCGCGGCCGATCCCCTCGACGGCGCGAAGCGAATCGCGTTTCGCCGCAAGAATCCGCTCAGGTGTGTCGAATACTTCGAGCAGCTTCCGGAGCCGCACCGGCCCCATCGTTGGAAGCATGTTAAGCGCGATGCAGGCTTCTGTGGGGGTCATCGATTCAATGGCTCGACAGCGTCTCGCCCTACCAAGCGCGCGGAAGCGCTAAAACGGAATCTCGTCGTCGTCCGGTTCTGACGCCGCAGCTTTCGGAGGAGGCGCTGGTCGGCTCGAGCGCGAGCCGCCTTCGTCATCTCCACCACCGCCACCACTCCCGCCACCCGGCCGGCCGCCGAGCAGCTGGAGTCCTTCGCCGACGACTTTTAACTTGCTCCGTTTTTGCCCGGACTGCTTGTCGTCCCAAGTATCGAGTTGGAGACGGCCTTCGATGAAAACCGGGCGTCCTTTTTTCAAATATTCGCCCGCGATTTCAGCGGTCCTTCCCCATAGGGTGACGTCGACGAACGTCGTGTCCTCGCGTTTCTCGCCGTTCTCGGCGGTATAAACGCGATTCACGGCCATGCCCAATTCCGTGACGGCGGTTCCCTTGGGGGTATATCGGACCTCTGGATCGCGGGTGAGGTTCCCGAGAAGGATAACTTTATTGAAACTGGCCATGCCGCTCTTCTAGCGGAATTACTCGGCGGCGGCCAACTTTTTCGCGCCGCGCTCCTTCTTCTCGGTTTTCGGACGCAGCTTTTGGTAATGCTGCCGATAAACTTCCGGATCGAGTTTGAACTTGGCGCGCAGCTTCGTGATGAGCTGCGAGTCGGCGTGGAAAACGAAATTCACGTAATGCCCAGCATCGAGCTCTCCGGCCTGGTAGGAAAACTGGCGCTTGTCCATCTTCTGGACCTGCTCGATCTCGGCGCCTTCTTTTTGAAATTCGGACTCGAGACGATCGACGACGTCCTTGACTGTATCTTCCCGGCCCTCTGTGTTCAGGACGAGCAAGGCTTCATAACGGTTCTTCATGGTTCTGACTCTGGATTTTTGTTGAACAGGTTCATCGCGGAAAGCAGGCCGTTGTCAATCGCCCATTTCACCGCGTCAACGGCGCGGCCGATGGTTTTTTCCACGGCAGGTCGCTCTTCCTCGAAGAAACGCCCCAAGACGTAATCGACTGATCCATCTTGCGGCGGAGCGCCAATGCCGATGCGCAAGCGCGGAATTTCCTCGGTGCCGAATTGGACAATTATCGACTCAAGGCCGTTGTGGCCAGCCGTTCCACCGTCGGGCCGCAGCCGCAATCGACCCAACGGCAGCGCCATGTCATCGAGGACGACGAGCATTTCGGCGGGCGCGACCTTGTAAAAATGGGCGACGGATTGAAGCGGTTCCCCGCTGCGGTTCATATAGCTCGTGGGTTTTACAAGGATCGCCTTCTCCCCTTTCGCCCAAAGCGCGTGCCAACTCTTGGAATGCTCCCACGCCAGTCCCCACTCCTTCGCGAGACGATCGACGACTTCGAATCCGACGTTGTGGCGCGTCCCGTTGTATTCCGCGCCGGGATTACCCAAGCCCGCAATCAAGCGAATTTGTGACGCGGTCTGATCCACCGCCGCTCAACCCAAAATCCAAAATCTAAAATCCAAAATGGACTACTTCTTCGGCTCTTTTTCCTTCGCCGCTCCGCCAGCCGGAGCAGCACCCGCTTCCGGCTCTTCCTTCTTCGCGGTGATGACTTCCGGCCCCGCCGCGGCTTCCGCCGTTGCGGCTACCGGCTCTTCTTCCACCGTCGGAGCGAGGACCGAGAATGCGGTCAGTTCCTGCTGGATGCGAGTCGTCACACCACTCGGCAACTGAATTTCGCGAACATGAATCGAATCGCCGATGTCGAGCGCGGAAACGTCGACTTTGATAACGTCCGGCAAATCGCGGGGCAGACATTCGATCGCGAGCGTGCGAAGATTTTGCTCGAGCAATCCGCCCATGTTTTTGACGCCGTTCGCGGTGCCGACTGGCTCGAGCGGAACGTCCGCTTGAATGACTTCGTCCTGCGAGACGGCGTGAAAATCAATGTGCAAAACGGCGCCTCCCACAGGCGCGTGTTGAACTTCCTGGACCAGCGCGAGCCGGCTCTTCCCGGCAATTTCAAGTTCCACCAAAATGTTCTCGCCAGCCGCGTGGCTCAGAAGCGCATTGATATCTCGCTTTGAAACCTGAAGCGCCTCGGGTTTGTCCTTCGACCCGTAGACTACCGCCGGCACCGAGCCAGCCGCTTTAAGTTTTCGCACGGCCGAACGCCCCGTCGCCGTTCGCCGTTCCGCTGTAAGTTTTACCTGCTTAGCCATGTCTCAATTTTTCTCCGCGTCGTTGTCGATCTTGAACAGCGAGGAAACCGATTCGTCATTGTGGATTCGTTTCATGCCTTCGCCGAGAAGCTCGGAGATGCAAAGCACGGTGGTCTTG
>DATBCW010000102.1:0-17065 GCA_036270255.1 Chthoniobacterales bacterium | reverse complement strand
CACTGTTCCCGCTCATCGGATTTCAAATCGCCACTGAAAAACTCAACTGACAATCTACCAACGCACCGAGCTTCCGTTTTCTTTTCGGCGTGATTAGTAGAGGCTTTTCCCGGCGAAAGCAACTAGATTCGGGGCCGGTTTGTCCCTCGCAAAAATGGCTGATTTTTTCTCGTCTTCCGATCCGTCAAAAAGAGCCCGGGTAGCCGTTATAAGCGCGGGAGTGGTGAGCCCGCTGGGGTTCGGAATGGACGAGACGTTGGGGTCGTTGCGCGAGGGCAAAGACTGCGTAACGCCGGTCACCGCCTTCCCCACGACCCATTGCCGGTGCAAGACAGCGGGTCAGGTCGCAAACCAGCGGCTGACTGAGGCGGACCGGTTCACGGCGCACCCGGAGCGGCTCCATCGGGTCGCCCGGATGATGATTTTGGCTTTGAACGAAGCGCTGCGGCAGGCCGGCGATTTCCGGCCGGAGCTGACCGTGGTCGGCACCACCAGCGGTGGGATGACCTTTGGGGAACAATACTATCGCGGGCTCAAGAATAACGGGGGTTCATCGAGGCACGCGCCGACCCTGATCGCGAACTACACCCCGCAAAAGCCGGTCATGGACGCGCAGGAAGCATTCGGAATCGGGGCGCCTTGCCAGATCATCGCAAATGCCTGTGCTTCCGGAACGAATGCCATCGGGCACGCCTTCAATTGCATTCGTTCCGGCCGGTATCAGCGCGTCCTGACTGGCGGGTACGACGCGATCTCCGAGCTGGTCTTTGTGGGGTTTGATTCGCTCCAGGCGGCGACGCCCGATCATTGCCGCCCCTTCGATCGCGAGCGCAGCGGTTTGGTTCTCGGCGAAGGCGCGGCGATTCTCGCGCTGGAAAATCTCGAGAGCGCGCGGAAGCGCGGTGCGACCATTCTGGCTGAGATAATCGGCTACGGAATCTCGACGGATAATTTCCACCTCACCCAGCCCGATCCTTCAGGCATCGGGCCCCGGCAGGCGATGGAAGCTGCGCTTCAAAGTGCGGGGATCGAGGCAAGTGAGATCGACTACATAAACGCGCACGGGACCGCGACGCCGTTTAACGACGCTTCCGAAGGGAAAGCGATCGCCGAACTTTTTAACGGCGTCCCAATCAGCTCGACGAAAGGAATGATGGGCCACTCGTTAGGCGCCGCCGGAGCGATCGAAGCGGTGATCACTCTTCTCGCGCTGCAACATCAGCTTCTGCCTCCCAATATTCACTTTCGTGAAGGGGACGCCGGGCTCGACTTAAACATCGTCGCGAACGAGTCGAGCCCCGCGGCGGTGCGCACGGCGATCTCCAATTCATTCGGCTTCGGTGGCACTAACGCGTCCGTCGTCATGCGGTCCATCGCAGCATGAGTCTGCGCATTTCCGGAATGGGCTGGATCACGCCTCTCGGCAGCGGCATCGACGAAGTTTGGGAATGTATGCTGAACGGCGAGACGGCGGTCACCGAACCAATCTCCAATCCGCTCGGTCGCGATTATCCAGTGTTTCGCGTTCCGGCATCGGCGTTAGCGAAAGCTCCCGCTCATCCACGCCTCCGCCGATCCAGCGCGATCTCCCGTTTTGCCGCCGCCGCGGGTCTCGAAGCGCTCGAGAACGCGAACGTGAAACTCGATCCGGAAAGCGCGAAACGAACGGCGCTCGTCTTTGCGGTCTCGAATGGCGGAGTCATTTACACGAAGCGCTTCTACCACGACATCGTCGAATCCGGTGCGCAAGCTGCCAGCCCGCTCCTCTTCCCAGAGACTGTTTTCAATGCGCCCGCGAGCCATCTCGCCGCCATTCTCGGGATTACTGGTGCCAGCTACACTCTCGTCGGCGACGGCGCTGTCGGAACCCTGGCCCTGAAAATGGCGGAGGACCTGATGGCCGGCGACGATCTTGATTACTGTCTCGTCGTCGCCGCCGAGGAAGCCGACTGGCTCCTTTGCGACGCCTATCACAAATGGCGCCTGCTTCGTTCCGCTCCCCCAGTCGAACCTTTCCAACGACCACCACGGGGCACGATCCTGAGCGAAGGCGCTGGCGCGATCCTAATCGGCAAGATGGGCCCGATTCAAATCGAGCAAATATCAAGCGGCACAAATTTTTCGAAGCAACGCGAAGCCCTTGCTGCCGTGAACAACGTTTTTGCCGAACTTTGCGCCGCGCCAATCAACCTCGTTTCCGCAAGCGCCAACGGCACGTTCATCGACGAGGCCGAACAGACAGCTATCCTGAAACATTCGCCCCAGGCCCGGGTTTATTCAGTCAAGCAGGCGCTCGGCGAAAGCGTGGGCGCCAGTAGCCTATGGCAAACCATTGCGGCCGCGCAGGCGCTGATTACCCAAAAACTGCCCGGCCCAACGGAAACCAGGCTCCTTCGCACTGCCTCCATTTCGACTTGCGGTCTAAACCAACAAGTGGCCGGCCTCCGAATCTCGCGCTAGTGGTCCGCGCCACAGGGTGTTTTGCCTTTGCAAGAGGCTGCCCCTTCGGTACCTTCGCGTCCCGCGATGCGTAGGCTGGTTTTAACGGTTTTAGGGTTCTTTTTCGTCTGCGCTTCGGCGTTCGGACAGGCCGGTACTGAAAAGCAGCCGATGGAGATCACGGCCACCGGCAACACGAATTACGAGAACGGCATCGCCACCGCTCACGGCAATGTCGCAATCCATACCGGCGACGCCGATATTTACGCGGACTCAGTTCGCTACGACCCGAAGACGCACGATGTGCTCGCGGAAGGCCACGTCCGGATTTATCGCACCGCCGGAACGTTCATCGGCGAGCGCGCGATCTATAACACTGAGACCAAGGAAATCCACGCGGTCGAAATCAAGACCGACAAGCAGCCCTACCTCGTGGCCGGCGAAAAGATCACCCCTATCACCTCAGAGGCGTTCATGGTGTCGAAAGGAGTGTTCACGACCCACGACTCGGATCATCCGGATTTCCGGCTCCAAGCGAAGACAATGCGTGTTTATGAGGGCGACCGCGTGATCTTCCAGAACGTGACCTTCTACGTGCGCAACGTCCCGGTCTTCTGGTGGCCGTACATGTATCAATCGCTGGACGAATCCTTCAGCTACATGATTTCACCGGCGTATCTCAGCTCCTGGGGCCCCTCAATTTTGGGCCGCGTGACAATGCCACTCACCGAAAATACGAAGGCGGTGTTTCGGCTCGATTATCGATACCGGCGCGGCGCGGCTTTCGGCTTCGAGCCCGACATCCATTTCGGCGCGGACAAACAAAGCTGGGCCCGAGTGCGCACCTATTTCCTGAAGGACGAGAACCCTGAGATCAACCAGACTTCGATTCCGCGGACCGGTATTTCCGAAGGCCGCTATCGCGTATCGCTCCAAAGCCGGACGAAATTCGCCGACGACATCTACGGAATCGCGGACATAACCAAGCTGAGCGATGCATACGTTCTCCAGGATTTTTTCCAGGGCGAGTTCCAGGTGAATCCGCAGCCGGACAACATCGTGGCGGTGACCAAGACGAATCCGAACTACACCATCACCGCGCTCGCTCGCTTCCAGGCGAATGATTTTTTTCAAACCACGGAGCGACTCCCGGAACTCGCGTTCGATGTGAAACGCCTGCCGCTTTTCGGCGGCCCGATTTTTTATGAAGGCGAGACCAGCTTCGCGGACCTGCGTCGAAACTTCGCCGACGGTTCGACTTTTCACGACTACAGCACGCTCCGATTCGATTCGTTCCATCAGTTCACTTTCCCGACCACATTCTTCGGTTGGCTCTCCATCGTGCCCCGGGTCGGCTTCCGGGCGACCTACTACGATAAGACGCGCGATGTCGGCAAGACGGACATCGAACCCAGCACCAATCCATTCATTCCCGATTTCTTGAACATTGATCCGACCGAACCCGTGTTTTTGGCGGGTAACAAGTTGCGGACCGTGTTCAACGGCGGCGTCGAAGGATCGTTCAAACTCACGCGGACGTGGGACGGCGCGCAGAGCAGCGCGCTCGGGCTCGACGGGCTGAAGCACGTTATCCAGCCCTTCATGAACTTCTCGTGGGTCACGACCTCGGCGAACGATCCGGCGTCAATTCTGCAGTTCGATCGCTACCAGCCCTCGACGCAGTTGCTGCCGATCGATTTCCCGCAATTCACGACCATCGATTCGATCGATAACTGGACCATCCTGCGGATCGGCGTCCGCAACCGACTCCTGACCCGCCGCGACGACGCGACCGTGAGCTGGCTGGATCTCGAGACCTACATGGACGTGAACTTCGACAATCCTTTCGACAAGACTCAGTATTCGAACCTGTTTAATCGGATCAATTTCACGCCGGTCCCCTGGATGTCGTTCGGCATTGCCTCCCAAGTGCCGGTCTTTGAAAAGGGATTCACCGAAATAAACACGAACATCACCGTTCAGCCGATGGCGAACCTGCAGCTTACTTTCGCGCATCGTTATCTGAACTCCGCTCCGTTCTTCGATAACAGCAGCCTCTACGTTTTCGGTGGCTATTATCGGATCAACGACAACTGGGGCATCGGCGTTCAGGAGCAATACGAAGGAACCACCGGCATCTTCGAACAGCAGCGTTATTCAATCTACCGCGACCTAACGAGCTGGGTCGCTTCTGTCGGCGCGATCATTCGCGATAACGGCGGCGTCAAGGAATACGGCCTGCTCCTCACCTTCACGTTGAAAGCGCTGCCGAAATTCAGCTTCGATTTGAATTTCGATCCGGCTGGCGCCGAGCAGACGCAGTAATCAGCGGCCCCCAACCGCGCAGAATTTTTCCCATGGATATTTCAATTATCGGTTCCGGTTATGTCGGCCTCGTCACGGGCGCCTGCTTTGCCGACGTCGGCCACAACGTCATCGGAGTCGATAACGATCCAAAAAAAGTGGAAGCCCTTCAGGCGGGCAGGATCCCGATCTATGAGCCGGGGCTAGAGGAAGTCGTGCATCGCAATGTTTCCGCGCATCGGCTCCGGTTCACCGGCAGCATCAAGGAAGGCGTCGACAATTCGCAGATCGTGTTCATCGCTGTGCCTACTCCGCAGCAACCGGACGGCAGCGTCGACCTGAGTTTCATCGAGAAAGTCGCGCGCGACATCGCCGAGGTCCTGACTGATTACCGCGTGATCGTGGACAAGAGCACTGTGCCGGTGAAGACCGGCGAAAAAGTGCGCGAAACGATCAAACGCTACAATCGCCATGGCGCCGAGTTCGACGTGGTCAGCAATCCGGAATTTCTCCGGGAAGGGTGCGCGGTCGCGGATCTCATGAATCCCGACCGGATCGTGATCGGGGCCCAGAGCGAGCATGCCGTCGATCTGATGAAGAAGGTCTACGAGCCGTTCATGGCGCCGATCCTCGTCACCGACATCAACAGCGCCGAGTTAATCAAGCACGCGGCGAATTCTTTTCTCGCCCTGAAAATTTCCTACATCAACGCTGTCTCCGCGATCTGCGAAGCCAGCGGCGCGGACATCGAGAAAGTCGCCGATGGGATTGGAACGGATAAACGGATCGGGCGAAGTTTTCTGAATGCCGGGATCGGCTACGGCGGTTCCTGTTTTCCGAAGGACATCGCGGCATTCATCACGATCTGCGATCAGCTCGGCGTGCCCTTCACGCTGCTGAAGGAAGTCCAACGGATCAACGCCGATCAGAAAAACCGTTTTCTCAAGACCATTCGCGAAACGCTCTGGGTCTTGCGGGACAAGAAGATTGCCGTCTGGGGTCTGGCTTTCAAACCGAACACCGACGACATCCGTTCCTCCGTCGCGATCGAGCTCGTCGCGGACATGTTGAAGGAGAAAGCACACGTCACGGTCTACGACCCGAAGGCGGTGGAGAAAGCGCGGGAAGTGGAAGCGATCGCCGGAGCAAAGTTCGCGAACTCGGCTCTCGAGGCTGTGGATGGCGCCGAGGCGCTCATCGTCGCGACTGAGTGGTCCGAATTCGCCAATGTCGATCTCGAAGTCGTGAAAGGAAAGATGACGACGCCGATCATGTTCGATGGTCGGAATCTGTTTGATCCCGCCACGATGGCGAAACTGGGATTTCAGTATCACTCGATCGGCCGCGCCAGTGTGAAGCCGCACTAAGTGCGCAAAATCAATTCACGCTCTGTCACTCTAGCCGCGCTGGAAGAGTGGCGTGGCGGACGAAAATTTGCGGACGCAATTCTCGGCAACCGTTTGCAAACAGCTGATCTGGGCGCAACTGACCGCGCCTTCGCCATCGAACTTTTCTACGGCGTTCTCCGCAACCTGATCCTGCTCGACTTTTGGATCAGAGAACTTCGGTCCGGTCATGTCGACCACGATTCTCGGGATTTGCTCCGATTGGGTCTCTATCAATTGTTCCTTCTCCAGACCCCGGAGCACGCCGCGATTTACGAAACCGTGGAGCTCGCCGGCCGCCGAAATCGAGCGCTGATCAATGGCGTCCTTCGTAGCGCCGTCCGCGCCAAAGCTGAACTTCTTCAAGAAGCTGACGTGCAAAAGCTCAGCGTGCGAAAATCGCATCCGCAATTCCTGATCGATCGTTGGATCTGGAACTTTGGCGAAAGGGAGACGGAAACGCTTTGCGAATGGAATAATTGTCCGGCGCCGATTCATGCGCGCATCAATCATCTTAAGATTTCCGACCAAGATTTCTTAGCCGGCGGCGAGGTTGAGCGCATTGCCACGCATGAAGATTTCGTCCGCGTGACGACGATCCCATCCGAGGCGCTAGCGGCTGGATATTGTTACATCCAGGATCCCAGCACCGCGTTGGCTTGCGCCGTTCTCGATCCGCAACCGGGCGAACGCATTCTCGACGCCTGCGCGGCTCCCGGCGGTAAAACTGGCTATGTCGCCGAATGGATGAACAACAGCGGGCTCATTCTCGCCTGCGACCGCGATCAAAGTCGCGTCGAAACTCTGCGCGGCAATCTAGAACGGCTCGGGGTGAAAATTGCGCGAACGATGCGGCACGATTGGGCGCACCAATCCCTCATTGGCGAAACGCCTTTCGATCGCATCCTGATTGATGCTCCCTGCAGCAATACCGGCGTCATGCGCCGACGGGTCGACGTTCGCTGGCGCCTCACTCCGGATGACTTTGCGCGAATGGCCGCGGAACAACTTCGTATCGTTCGCGCGACGATGCCGCTCCTCAAACCAGGCGGCGTTGTCGTTTACAGCACTTGCAGTCTCGAGCCGGAAGAGAACCAAGCGGTCGTCGAACAAACGTTGAAGGAATTTCCCTTTCTAAAACTCATCGAGGAGAAATCGGTTCTCCCGTTCCGCGATGGATTCGACGGCGCATACGCGGCGAAGTTGATCCGACAGCTGTAGCGGCGGTCTATGACCGCCGAAACCGACTACTAGGCTGAACGCTTCGGCGTCATAGACCGCCGCTACACGATCTTGCATCCCGCGACCGCGGTGGAATCGTTAGCGCCTATGCATGATCCGCGCTACGACAAGCTCGCCAAGGTTCTCGTCGAGTATTCGACGCGATTGAAGCGGAACGAAACAGTCCTGATCGAGACGTTCGATGTTCCCGACGAAATAACGATCGCGCTCGTGCGGGCCGCGCGGAAGGCGGGCGCCATTCCATTGGCTCAAATCTATCGGGCGCGGCTGAGCCGCGAGCTCGCTCTGAATGCGACCGAGCGACAGCTCAATCTCACCGCGATCAACGAGTTGGCGCGGATGAAAAAGATGGACGCATACATCGCGGTGCGTGGCAGCCAGAACATAACCGAATTATCCGACGTGCCGCCGGAACAGATGAAGCTCGTCGCGAAAAAGATGCGCCCCGTCACCGACTGGCGGGTGCAGAAAACGAAATGGGTCGTGTTACGCTGGCCATCACCGTCGATGGCGCAGCTCGCCGGCATGAGCACGGAGGCTTTCGAGGACTTTTACTTCGACGTCTGCACGCTTGATTACCGGAAGCTTCAACCCGGTATGAAGGCGCTGAAAACGCTAATGGACAAAACCGACCGCGTGGAGATCAAAGGCCCGGGAACAGACCTGCGGTTCAGCATCAAAAATATCGGGTCGGTCATCTGCGGCGGCGATCGCAACATTCCAGACGGTGAAGTTTTCAGTTGCCCGGTAAAGGACTCGGTCCAGGGGCACGTGCTCTTCAACGCCCCCAGTATTTACCAGGGAACGGGCTTCGACAGCATCCGGCTCGAGTTCAAGGATGGGAAGGTCGTCAAAGCGACCAGCAACAACAGTGAGAAGCTGAATAAGATTCTCGATTCCGATCCAGGAGCGCGCTACATCGGCGAATTCTCGCTCGGCTTCAATCCGTTCGTGCTCCATCCGATGCGCGACATCCTTTTCGACGAAAAGATCGCTGGCTCATTCCACTTCACACCTGGCCAGGCCTACGACGATGCTGATAACGGAAATCGCAGTCAGGTCCACTGGGACATGGTTTGCATTCAGCGGCCTGATTACGGCGGCGGCGAAGTTTACTTTGACGGGAAATTGATCCGCAAAGACGGCGAGTTTATCCCGGCAAATTTGCGTTCGCTAAATCGCGGACGTTTCGCGAAGAAGTAATTTCGCGGGTACGCAAAACGAGGAGGCACTGCTGCCTCCTCGTTCGCTAAACTAATTGTCGCCTGCGGTTACGCCGCCTTCGGCGCGGAACCCTGAGCATTCAACTGCATCATGCCGATCTCGCCGTTGCCGGTGATCTGCACGTTGGCGATGTCGAACACTGGCGCGCCTTCGACCGCACTTGGTCCGGCGCCGGGCAATTGCACCGATACGCTCTTCGAAGTGGCGTTCAGCACGAGCGACGCGATTTCGAACGACGGCGAAAATTCCACGGTTGCGATCTGGAACCGTCCGGTCACGTGGACCGAAGCCTGACCCTGTTGCGACGGCGTTAGTTGGACCGCACCGCTCTCCGAGCCGGAGAGTAATTGCAGACCGGCGATATTGAACGCCGGCGAGCTGATCACGCTGGGCCGCTGCTGTTGGGATGGCGTCAGCCGAATCTGGCCGATGCCGCCGCCCGCCGCTTGGACGGTCGCGACTTCGAAGGTGACTTGGAGATTCATCGCCGGCTGCGGCTGCTGCGAAGGCGCGAGGCGCATGGTGACGATCTTCGAGGTCGGCTTGAGTTGGAGCGCACCCATCTTGAAGCTCGGCGTCAATTGCAGCGATGCGATCTCAAACGAGAACGTTAGTTGCACGGCGGTCTGCATTCCGCTCGGAGCCGGGGCTTGCATACCCGAGGTTTGCATTTGAGGAGCGCCTCCGGCCATTGGGCTGGGACGAATCGAAGGAGCGGGCGTTGGTTGGTTCGGTTGAGGCATGGTAGCTGGTGTTGTTGGCTGCTGAGCCTGAGGCTCGGTGGATATAACTTTGGGCGCGAAGGAGGGCGATTCTACTGAGTGACGAAGCGCGCCAATCCCGGCCATCGAAGTTCCGGCGACGACGCCTTGGGCGAGGTGCGCGGGAAGCTCTTCCGGTTCCGGTTTGGTGATTTCGGACATCGGCGAATC
Source organism: Chthoniobacterales bacterium (assembly GCA_036270255.1). Classification (GTDB taxonomy): domain Bacteria; phylum Verrucomicrobiota; class Verrucomicrobiia; order Chthoniobacterales; family UBA10450; genus AV80. The sequence goes on along the minus strand of DATBCW010000102.1, from coordinate 7,539 downwards.
GGTTTCAAACGCGGGAACTTGATACGGGATGGGCGGCCCTTGTGCAACTGGTTCCTCGACGGAAAATTCAGGCGCTGCTGGCGTCGCTTCGGGCTCGATAACAATTGGTTCGCTAACAGATTCCACGAATGCCGCAGTCTCCGCGACCGGTTCCGGCTCAGGCGTGGGCGCTTCAAATACGGGAGCGGCTGATTCGAATGCAACCGGCGTCCAGACGGGCTCTGGCGCGACCGGCGTCCAAGCCGGCGCCGGCTCTGTCCACCCTGGCGCGGCCTCTTCTTTCGGCGCGGTTTCTTCGACACTATCGATGACCTGCGGTTCGCCTACCGAGCTGAATTCCTCGACCTCGGCCAACGGCGTGGAAACGCTTTCGATGACCTGCGGTTCGCCGACCGAGCTGAACTCCGCCATTTCGGTTGCCGGAGCGGACACACTTTCGAGGACCGGTTCCGGTTTTAACTCCGCCGGTTTTTCGGGCTCCGGCACGATCTCGGCGACCGGTTCGATCACCGGCGTCTCGACAGCCTTAACCTCCGGAACCTCAACGGGGGCTGGTTCGGTTGCGCGCGGCACCAAATTTTCCACAAGCGCTCCAACGGCCGCGCCGCCATTTGTCCCGAACGGCCGGTTTTGTTTGCTAAAAGGAACCGCGCCTCTGCGAACGGATGGTTCCGAAGCTTTCAGATGAAGCGAGATTTGCGGCGGTCCACCAGCGAGGCGTTTCGGAGCGGCCATTTTTTCCACCGCGGTTTCGGCCTCGAACGAATCGAAGCTGGGGCCGGTCGCCGGTTCGGGCGAGCGATAAGCAGAAACACTCACGCGGCGGCGGAATTCGGTGTAGCCAACCCAAACGAGTAGCAGGATGCCCGCTCCAAAGAGGACCGGCACCAGGAGCCCTCCCGGGTTGAATCCTTCGCTTGAAGCGGCTTGCGATGAATTCACCGTCGCTGGCGCCAGGACCGTGGCCGGCGTGGAAGCCATTGTATTTGTCACGGGAGCCGGCGCTTTCGTCGCAGGCGAATTCGCCGGGCTTTGCTGGGTGGCGGCGTTCGACGTCGCCGGTTCTGTCGCCGGACTTTGCTGCGTCATCGCAGTCGAGTTCGCGGGATTCGTCGCCGGGCCGGAAGCAGCTTGCGTTGTGGTCTCAGGTTCCTTCGGCAATGGAGCGCGCGTTTCAGACGGCAACGCATTCGCGGCCGACGGCATCTCGACGCTGGGCGAATTCGTCGTCACGGGCACGGGCGGTTTTTCGTTTTTCGCCACCGTCGTTGGCTCGGTGTTTTTCTGAGGCGCGATCTCCGGCGCCTTCGGCGATTTGTTCAGCGCGAGCGCAGGTGCCGGAATTGGGCTGGGCTCGATCGACGGCGCCGTCGTCTCGTTCTTCGCCACCTCTTTGGACGGCGACACAGGAGCAGCAGCCACGTTCTGCGCCGGCTGGAGCCAGCCGACATCGTAAAACGAATCGGCGAACACCAGGTTGAGCGCAGGCGAATAAATTTTCTTCGCCGACACGATCCAGTCGTTCGCTTTCGTGGCGTTGTTGTGTTTGAACTCCCAGGCCGCTTGCGCGTAGTAGAGGGCCGGGGTGTCGCCCGTAAACTGGAATTGCTCCATCATCTTTTGGGCGCGGCTGTCTTTGCCTTCGAGCAACAAGGTCAGGAAAATCTTGAACTTGATGATCTGGGCCGCCTGATTCTTGTCACCACCGGGCGCGGGCGTGCTGTTGAAAAGCGCTTCGAAACGATCGCGCGCCTTCGTGTAGTCCTTTTTCTTAAACGGAATCTGCGCGAGGTTGTATTGCGCTTCCCGGAATTTCGGATCGATCTTGGCCGCCTGCTTGAAAGCGTTCTCGGCTCCGTCGAAATCTTTTTGGGCGAGCAAAATTTCACCGCGGAGATTGATCGTGGCCGGCTGGTTCGGATCGGCTGCGTCCGCTTCGTCGATCAACCGTTTTGCCGCCGTATAATCGCGCTGCTGGAACGCTTGCTCAGCGGCTTCGAATTTCTCCATGGCCATCGCTTTCGCTTTCGCCGCCCGATCTGCCGCCGTCGTGATCTCCAACGCCACCCGCGTTTGGCCGGCCGGTTTCTGCATCCAGCCGACTTCGTAGAGAGATTCCGCGAACAACTTGTTCAACGCGGGCGAAAACTTCTTCTCCGCCGACGCGATTAGATCTTTTGCTTCCTGCTCATTCTTGCGTTGAAAAGCCACCGCCGCGTTCGAGTAGGTGACCGCCGGTGTGTCGGGCGTAAGCTCGAATTTCGCCATGATCGAATCCACCATGTTGTCTTTGCCTTCGAGCAAATAGGTCAGAAGAATTTTGTATTGGATCAGTTGCGCGGCGTCGCCCTGAAGTTCGGAACCGCCTTGGAGCAAACCTTCGAAACGCTTCCGTGCTTCCGCCCAGTCCTTCCGGAGAAACGGAATCTCCGCGAGATTGAAGCGCGCATTCCAGAACTTCGGATCGGTCGCGAGCGCTTTTTGGAGGGCGGCTTCCGCCTGATCGTATTGCGCCTGTCGCATCAGGATCACGCCGCGCAGATTCTGCGACTCAGCGAGGTCGGGCTGGCGCGCATCGATCGCATCGAGTTCCTTGAGAGCTTGATCGTAATTAGCGGCGCTGAATTCGCGGAACGCCTTGTTGTACATCGATTCCAACTCGGCCTTGGTGGGGGCAACGTTTGTCGCCGCGAAAGAACTAATAACCAGGACCGAGATCGTCGCGAATTTCCGAATGTTCATGCAGTAAGGCATAGAAGCTAGCAACGGGCCGGATGACAAGCCTATTTTGCCGTTCTCCTCGCGAAAATTCTAATTTCTATGAAAACCCTCGCCGGCTGCAACTTACGCGCCCGTTTTCAACCGAATATTTCGGTTCGCCACGATACGCAAACCTTCCAACGTCAGGTTCGCATGCACGGCCTCGATTTCGGGCAGCTTTTCGGCAATCAACTGCGCGTAGCCGCCCGTCGCAATTACCCGCGGTTCCTTGCCGGGAAAGTTCTCCGCCGTGAGCCGCCTAACGATCTCACGCACCAAACCGCGATAACCAAAAACTGCGCCAGACATCATAGCGTCGCGCGTCGTTTTTCCGATCGCACGTGGCGGCTCGCTCAGCGTCAATTTCGGCAGCAACGCGGTCCGCTGATAAAGATAATTCGTCATCACTTCCAGTCCCGGCGCGATGACGCCGCCGACGTAATCACCCGCAGCCGATACGACGTCGAACGTCACCGCTGTCCCGAAATCCACCACGATCGCGGGCGATCCATATAATTGTGCGACCGCCACCGCATTCGCCAGGCGATCCGCGCCGATCGATCGCGGATTCGGATAATCAACGCCGACTCCCAAGTCGAGCTTCGGGTTAAGAAACAAAACGCGGGTTGAACCGGCCGCGGCCCGGATCGCATTGTTTTTCTTCGGAACTACGGAGGACACGATGATTGCTCCGACTGAGCGACCCCGAAGGATTCGACGCATGGCGGTTGCCGTCAGCTTGTTGGTTGGGAGCCGCGTCGGCGTTCCAATTTTCCGGGTCGTCCCGAACGCCAGCTTTACGAAGGAGTTGCTGATATCGATCAACAGATAATCGGTCGTCAGGCGCCGAGGCATCGTGGAACTCATTGACGCCGCTGGGGGAAACGGCGTCAAGCACGGCGAACTTGCGACCGCAAAACCAAACGCTTACCCTCGGACCGTGAGAAAATTGGTCCATCGGCCCCGACGCTTGCGACGCGGTGAAAGCGTTCGCAACCTCGTGCGGGAGACGAAACTCACCGCGCATGATTTTGTCCTGCCCCTTTTTATCAGCGAAAAATTGGAATCGCGGCAGGCGATCAAAAGCATGCCGGGCGTCTTTCAAATCGCGATCGGTGAAGTGGCCGTTGAAGCGAAACGTGCCTACGACCTCGGATTACAGGCGGTGTTGCTGTTCGGAATTCCGCGCGAAAAGGACGAGGCAGCGAGCGGCGCGCACGCTGAGAACGGCGTCGTTCAGCAAGCGGTGCGCGCGATTAAAGCGAAGTGCCCGCAACTTGTGGTCATGACCGACGTGTGTCTGTGCGAATACATGAGCCACGGGCATTGCGGCGTGACGCGAATCGATGGCGATCACTTCCACGTCCTGAATGACGAGTCGGTCGAATTGCTCGCGAAGACTGCGGTCTCGCACGCGGCAGCAGGCGCGGATTTTGTTGCGCCGAGCGACATGATGGATGGGCGGATCGGCGCCATTCGCGAAGCGCTCGATAGCAACGGCTTTCAGGATACGGGAATCATGAGCTACGCGGCCAAGTTCGCGTCAGCTTTCTATGGACCGTTTCGCGAAGCGGCAGAGAGCCCCCCGCAGTTTGGCGATCGACGCTCGTATCAAATGGACAGCGCGAACGCGCGGGAAGCCCTGCGAGAAGTGGCGCTCGATATCGAGGAAGGCGCCGACATTGTTCTCGTCAAACCGGGGCTGCCCTATCTGGATATTCTGTGGCGGGTCCGTCAGCAGTTTGGCAAACCGACCGCGGTTTATCACGTGAGCGGCGAGTTCGCGATGGTGAAAGCCGCGGTCGAGAAAGGATGCTTCGAGGAACGGGCCGCGGTGCTCGAGATTATGACGTCGCTCAAGCGCGCCGGGGCGGATTTGATCGTCACCTATTGGGCGAGAGAACTCGCGGAATGGACGCGCCAGTAGCAACGCGACGGACCGAGACCGAAGCGCATCTTGGGCTGAAGCGCCTCGCGCTCCTCTGGGCACAAGCGCACGGATACACCGCGTGCGCCGCAGAAGTCACATTGCCGCAATGCCGTTACCGCGCCGATGTCGCCGCCTACCGGTCACGCCTCCGCGAACAAACGATCACTGCGATTTTCGAATGCAAACAGGCGCTACCCGATTTGCGCCGCGATAATTGCGAGACCGCAACGACGCGCGAGCGCCTTCATTCCCTCCAGCGCAGACGCGATATTCTCGAGAAACATTTGCGCGTCCACTACCCCACCCTGCGCACCGGCGATTCGCTTTTTGCTGAGTACGATTCGCACGATTTCGACGCGATCGGCCATCGCGGCTATCGACGGGTTCTTCGCGAATCGGCGGCCTTGGCAAATCGGCTTTTCGGTGGGACCAAGTTCGAATGCCTGGTGCGATATCGTTGCGCCAACTTGTTTTTCATTGTTCTGCCTAACGAGTTGTTCCGGGAAACAGAGGTGCCTGCTGGATGGGGCGTCCTCGTCGAACTGAACGGAACGCTGGATCTCGTTCGTAAACCGGAGTGGCATGATAACGCCGCGGAAGCGGGTATTCGTTTGCTCCAACGAATTGCGATGGCGGGAACGCGCCAGTTCAATCGCGCTTTCGCGATCTCGCGGGACGAGATCGTTACGAACAGTTTGTTGTGATCCGCTTCAGCGTGAAGCCAGCAGACTGCGTCCGGTCATTTCCGGGGGCGACGGGAGGCCGAGAAGAAAGAGAATCGTTGGCGCCACGTCAGCGAGAATCCCGTTTTCGACTCGAAAATTTTGCGCGTCTTCCGCGACGTAAATAAGGTGCACCAGGTTCGTGGTGTGTGCGGTGTTAGGCGACCCATCCGGATTACGCATCAGCTCGCAATTTCCGTGGTCAGCCGTGATCAGACACGCGCCGCCTCGCTCGAGAATCGCCGGAACAATCCGCGATACGCATTCATCGATAGTTTCTACGGCCTTAATCCCCGCCGCGAGCACGCCGGTGTGGCCCACCATGTCCGGATTCGCAAAGTTCAGGATGATCAGGTCGTATTTGTCGACCCGCGTAAGCACTTCTTCGGTAACTTGGCGCGCACTCATTTCTGGCTTGAGATCATAAGTCGCGACCTTGGGTGACGGGACGATCTTTCGGTCCTCGCCCGGAAAAGCTCGCTCGATCCCGCCATTAAAAAAATACGTGACGTGCGGATACTTTTCGGTCTCGGCGATTCTCAATTGAGTCTTGCCCGCGGCACTAACGACTTCTCCCAGGATTTTCGGCAGCTCGGCCGCGGCAAAAATGAACGGCGATGGATAGGTCACATCGTATTGCGTGAGCGTGACGTAATTGACCTGCGGCCAGATTTCGCGATCGAACCCGTCGAAATCTTTGACAAGAAATGCCTGGGAAAGTTGGCGGGCGCGATCGGCTCGAAAATTGAAGAAGAACACCGTGTCGCCGTCCCGGATCCGCTGTTCGTTCGCGTGTGAAAAAATCAAAGGCGGCAGGAATTCGTCGGTTTTGCCCTGTTCGTACTGGGCGCGAACGGCCTCGGCTGGAGACATTTCACATTTCTCGCCACGCCTCAGGACGATCGCATCCCAGGCCTTCTTTGTTCGGTCCCACCGACGATCGCGATCCATCGCAAAATAACGCCCGATTACAGTCGCGATCTTCGCGCCGCTTTTCGTTAGGCCATCGGCGCAATCCTTAAGGAAATCCGCGCCGCCTTTCGGCGAAGCATCACGCCCATCCGTGAACGCGTGCACCAGAATCTCGTTGACGCCAGCGTCGTGGGCCGCGTTCGCTAGGGCAATCAGGTGCTTGTAATGGCTGTGAACGCCACCATCCGAGACTAAGCCGAGAAAATGGAGCCGATGTCCCCGCGCTTTCGCAAAAGTTTCCTGCGCGACTTCGTTCCGTCCGAGTTCGCCTTCCGCAATCGCCTTGTTGATCCGCGTCAGGTCCTGATAAACGATCCGGCCCGCGCCAAGATTGAGATGGCCCACTTCGGAATTGCCCATCTGGCCTTCGGGCAATCCGACATCGGTCCCGCTGGCGCTCAATTTGCCGCCCGGATAATCGCGGTAAAGCTGATCGTGAAACGGCGTCTGCGCCAGCAACGTGGCGTCTCCATTCTCATCGCGCTTCTCGCGACCGCCCGGATTGATGCCCCAACCGTCGCGGATAATGAGAATGACGGGCTTCGGCATAGTCCGCATTTTCGCGACGTTCGCCGACCCGCACAAGCGCTTTCCCTGGCTGGGGGATTGACAACGCCGACCCACGGCTCGTAGATCGCCTCGTGAAATGGCGCAATCAGTTGCTCGCGCTTTTCTGCCTCGTTCTTTTCGCGGCCTTTGGCGTTTTCTACTTCCAACACTGGGTTGTCCAAAAGCCATTCGGCATCGTCCTTTTTATCGGGGAGGGCCTGACGCCCTCGCGTCTAGCCGCCAGCCGGGTTTTCGCTGGCGGAGCAGACACGCCCCTATCCTTCGATTCGATGCCCCACGCCGCTCTGGTGACAAATTACTCGAATGACTTTGCGGCACCTGATGCCGCCGCGGCGGCGTCAACGCTAGCGACCGGGGTGAAAGTGAACAACAGGTCGGTCGGCGCGCAACTGCGCGGTGCCGACGCGCCAAGCCTCGTGGATCTAGCCCGACGTGCGGGACGGGCGACCGGTTTCGTCACCGATGGAAAGATAACGGGCGCGACTGCCGCGGCCTTCTACGCCCATGGCTCCGATCCTACGGCGCAGTTGGAGTTTGCCCGTGCCCTGACGGACAATCTCAGCCTCGACGTCGTACTTGGCGGAG
>DATBCW010000101.1:0-18947 GCA_036270255.1 Chthoniobacterales bacterium | reverse complement strand
CGACCTTGCGTCACCACATCCGATGAATCGCTTGTTGCAAGGCGATGTTGGCTCCGGAAAAACGGTCGTGGCGATCGCCGCGATGCTGCTCGCCGCGGAGTCCGGTTCCCAAGCCGCGCTCATGGCCCCGACGCAGATCCTGGCCGAACAGCATTACGCCGTTCTGTGCCGCTGGCTTGAACCACTCGGTATACGTGTCGCGCTGAGGACAGCCGCGAGGCAGCAGGAGACGCCGTTGTTCTTTGCGTCTCCGTCGGACGCCGCCGCGCCGCACATCATCGTCGGGACGCATGCGCTGTTGTATGAGGGCGTGCCCCTTGAAAATCTGGGCCTGGCGGTCATCGACGAGCAACACAAGTTCGGCGTCTCCCAGCGGGCGCGCCTGACAACACGTGAACCGTCCCCGGACGTTCTCGTCATGACCGCGACACCGATTCCGCGGACCCTCACGATGACCGCCTACGGCGACCTCGATGTATCAGTGATCGACGAGATGCCGGCCGATCGCGGGAAGATCATCACGGCGGTGCGGGGCCGGGCGAAGTTGCCTGAACTCCTGACCTTTATGAGGAAGGAACTCGAGGCGGGACGGCAGGCGTATGTGGTTTACCCGCTCATCGACGAAAGCGAGAAACTGGATGCGAAGGCAGCCGCCGCGGAATTTGAGGAATGGCGCGACCGGCTGCGGCCGTTTCGTTGTGAGCTCTTGCACGGACGAATTCCGGCGCCGGAGAAACAGGCCATCATGGAACGCTTTCGTCGCGGGGAAACCAGTGTGCTCATCAGCACGACGGTGATCGAGGTCGGCGTCGACGTAGCAAACGCGACCCTGATGCTGATCGAGAATGCGGAACGTTTCGGGCTGGCGCAACTTCATCAGCTTCGGGGCCGGATCGGCCGCGGGAGTCACAAGTCCTATTGTATTTTGATGACCGACGAGAAGGCGGAGGAGACTGTAGCGAAACTGAGCGTGCTGGAGCAGACAAACGACGGATTCAAAGTCGCCGAGGCTGATTGGGAAATGCGTGGGCCCGGCGATTTGCTAGGGACGGCCCAGAGCGGCTTGCCCGCGCTGAAGCTCGGCAATCTGATTAAGGATGCCGATCTGATGCGTCGGGCGCGGGCTGTCGCTACTGGAATCCTGGCGGTCGATCCGGAGCTGGAGAGCGCCGAAAATCAACGATTTCGGCAATTGATTGTCGAACAACAGGGACGAACCTTCTCGAACGTTAGCTGATGAAAAACCTGATTAAATTTCTTCTCTTTGTGTTGTTGGTGAGCGGTGGCATTTCTGCTCTCTACGATTATCGACTCAAGACCGGCGGCCTGAGATTCCTCGCAGTCACTTCGGAAAAATATTCGCTGGCCACGAGTGCGAGCGTGGATCCGAAAGACGTCGCGGGTCTGGAAAATTTGAACCGGGAGAGGCGGGCGCTGGTGGGCGCTGTGATTCCGTCCGTGGTCAGCATCAAGACGTCGAAAAAAGCGCCGGTCCGCCGCCAGTATCAGCTCGATCCTTCGGATTTTTATAATCGCAACCCGCGACAGAACCGGAATCCGAATGAGGAAGCGCTGGTGCAAAATTCTCTCGGCTCCGGCGTGGTGGTGACGGCCGAAGGCCACATCATCACGAACAATCACGTCGTCGATCAGGTGGACGAGATCGAGGTCCAGCTGAGCGATGGCCGGACGAAGAAAGCCAAACTGATTGGTGCGGATGCGATGGTGGATCTGGCGGTGCTGAAGATCGACGAGCCGGGACTGAAGCCGTTGAAACTCGGCGATTCCGATTCGGTTCAGGTCGGCGATTTCGTGGTCGCGATCGGGAACCCGTTCGGCTTTGAGGAAACGGTGACGGACGGAATTATCAGCTCGAAAGGCCGGCCGAATCGCGTGGATGGCTTCGGCGATTACCTGCAAACGAATGCTGCGATTAATCCGGGAAACAGCGGCGGCCCGCTGGTGAATTTGCGCGGTGAAGTCATAGGCATCAACACGGCGATCATTTCGCGCAGCGGTGGATCGCAGGGGATCGGGTTCGCGATTCCTTCAAATTCGGTCAAGACAGCGCTGGAAAGCCTGCTGAAGAACGGACGAATCATTCGCGGCTATCTTGGGATTCAGGGGCAACCTCCGGGCCAAGGCGCATCCGAGAACGACGGCGTGGCCATCGCCGAAGTATATCCGAACACTCCAGCCTCCGCGGCGAAGCTGAGACCGAACGACGTGATCAAGAAGTTCAACGGACACACGGTGCATAACATCACTGAATTGCGCACTCTGGTTGCCCAGGTGGAACTGAACAAGAAGGTCGACCTCGAGGTGGTGCGGAACGGCAACACGATGACCGTTAGCGCGGAGATCAAGGAGCAGCCGGAGGACTATCTGACTTCCCGTGTCAATCCGCGCCAGCCGCAGACGCCCCAGCAACCGGACGATCAACAGGACCAACCCGATGAAGCGAATCCGCTCTCCTCGGTGGATGTCGCCGAAGTGACGGCGGACGTCGTCAAGCGCCTCGATCTCCCGAATCGTATCCGCGGCGTGCTCGTGACGAAGGTCGACGGCGAAGTAGGTGAGCTCCGCGCCGGCGACGTGATCGAGGAAGTCAACCAGCAGCCAGTTACCTCTGTGCCGGAATACAAGAAAGTCATCGCATCGCTCGATCCAAACGCCACGCAGGTCCTCTCAGTTTGCCGGGGTCGGACGCGTTCGTTCGTGGTCTTGCGCCCACGGTGATTTACTATAGCGGCGGTGTATGATCGCGGAAGACGTGTGCACCGCCTAGGCGGTCCGACCGCCGCTACAACGATCCCGGGTTCGGGTGAATAACGCCTCGCGCGCGCGGGTCTAAACTTCCTCAACCCAACACGCTTATGAAAAGACTATTCCTGGCGGCAGCGATCCTCGCTTTCGCTTTTCCGGCAATCGAGCGGGCCGAAGCGGGCACCGATGTTTCGATTGATTTTTTCTACGACAACCTCAGCGACGGTGGGAATTGGATCGAGGTCGGCGATTACGGTTATTGCTGGCAACCCAGTGTGGCCGTGGGCAACACAAACTGGCGGCCTTACTCTGACGGCTATTGGGCTTACACCGATCTCGGTTGGACCTGGATCTCCTACGAAGATTTCGGCTGGGCCACTTATCATTACGGCCGCTGGATTCGTTTGCGCGGGCGGGGCTGGGTCTGGGTGCCGGGTCGCGAATGGGGACCGGCCTGGGTTTCCTGGCGCACCGGCGGCGATTACGTCGGTTGGGCGCCCTTGCCGCCGCGACGGGCGGGCGAATACTGGGATGAGCAGCCGATCACAGCCCGGGTCGATATCGACTTCGACATTGGTCCCGCCTACTATAATTTCATCGATATTCGCTACATCGGCGAACCGGTTCTGCGCGAGCGCATCTACGCGGCGGACCAAAACGCGACCTACATCACGAAGACGGTGAATGTGACCAACATCACTTACAACAATTCGGCCGTTCATAATTATGGGCCGGATTTCAACACCGTGAGCCGTTTTTCGGCGCGGCCGATTCAGCGCTTGAGCGTGCAGCGAGAAAGCAACGTCGATCCGGCAACGGCGGCGCGGTCCAAATCGCTCATGAAAGTGGAGGGCAATAAGCTCGTTGTCGCCGCGCCGCAGCAATTCCAAAAGCCAACCAAGCAGCTCGCGCCGAAAGTGGTGAAAGAAAAACTGGCGCAAGCTCCGGTCGAACGCGGTTGGGAATCGGTCGGCGATCCAAAAGCCCAGGCGGAGTTGAAGGAAAGAATTAGGAAGGAAGATCCGAAATCAATTCCGCCGCCGATAGTGCAGGCTTCGGAGAAGGCGCCTGCGACAACAACTGCGAGCGTGACGCCAGGGTCTCGAATCAGTCCTGCATCGACCCCAGCGACTACGCCGGAAAGAAATAAGAAGAAGAACGACGCGACGGTGGCACCAAGTATTGCGCCGAAAAGGCCGAAGGAGAAAAACGAGAATCCGACGCTCGACTCAACAGGACCGCCTCCCGCCGCGCCCAGGGTCGCACCGCCTCCGATGCCTGAGATCAAACCCAACAAGCCGGCGCCGGATTCAAACCCGGAAGCGGCAGTCGAGAAGTCGAAACACCGGGCGCCGGCCGACATGGCTCCGAAATTGAAGAACGAACCGCCAGCGAATGTCCCCGCAAACCCGCCACCACCTGCGCGCGACGAGGGCAAGAAGCAGAAGAAGGACGAGCCTGCGGCTTCGCCGGCACCGTAAACGCCTCAGAGTAACTCGGCGATCTGGACTGCGTTAAGGGCAGCGCCCTTTAGCAGTTGATCGCCAGAGACCCAAAAGGAGAGACCATTCTCAAAGGCGCAGTCGCGCCGGACGCGGCCGACTTCGCAGTTGTCCTTGCCCGCGGTGAACAGCGGCATCGGATAACGATTGTTGTGCGGCTCGTCGACCAGCTCCAAGCCGGGCGCCTTGGCCAAAACCTCGTGCGCTTCCTCGACGGAAACCGGCCGTTCGAATTCCGCGCTCACCGCCACGGAATGGGCGCGGTAAATAGGCACGCGAACGCAGGTGACCGAGGCACGGAAATCGGGGAGATGCATGATGCGCCGGCCTTCGTTCTGCATTTTCATTTCTTCCTTTGTGTAACCACTCGGCAAAAACGAATCGACGTGCGGTAGAAGATTAAAGGCGATCGGGTGTGGATAAATTTCGGCGGTCGAGGGCTGGTTTTGGGCGGCAGCTTTCACTTGCGATTCCAGCTCCTTTATCGCGCGCGCGCCACTGCCTGAAACGGCCTGGTAACTCGCGGCGATCACGCGCTGAACGCCAAAGGCGAGGTGCAACGGATAAATCGCCATCAGTGCCACCGCCGTGGTGCAGTTCGGGTTCGCGATTAAGCCACGATGTAGCTGGACATCCGCGCCGTTGATTTCGGGAATGACCAGCGGGACGTCAGGTTCCATTCGAAACACGGAAGAGTTGTCGATGACGACCGCTCCCGCGCGTTGAGCGATCGGCGCGAATTCGCGGGAAATATTTCCGCCGGCACTGAAAAACGCGACGTCGACGCCGGCGAATGAATTCGGCGACAGCCGTTGCGCGGTAATCTTCTCGCCGCGAAACGAGACAGCGGTCCCAGCCGAACGCTCGGAACACAATGGCAGAAGCTTTTCCACGGGCAATCCGCGTCGCTCGAGGACGCGCAGGAGCTCCTCCCCGACCGCACCAGTCGCGCCGACAATCGCGACGTGATAAGATTTCTTCGGCTTGGCCACGGCGCATCCTACCGCCGTTTCGAATGAAAAAAAGTCAGCAACTGAAAATCCAGATCTCAGTGCGCAATCAGCGTCTGACGTTGAAAAATGGGAGAACGAAAATCGCAGCGTATCCGGTTTCGACTTCTCGATTCGGCGTGGGCTCGAAAGAAGGCAGCTTCAAGACGCCGACCGGAAAGTTCCGGATCGCAGAAAAGATCGGGGAGGGAATGGCCGCCCGAACCGTTTTCAAGAGCCGCAAACCGGTGAAAGCGACGAAAAAGATGCTGCGCGAAGACGATCTCGTGATGACGCGGATCCTGTGGCTCGACGGCCTCGAGCAGCGGAACGCGAATACGCACGATCGCTACGTCTACATCCACGGCACGAATCACGAGGAAGAGATCGGTACCGCCGCCAGTCATGGCTGCGTTCGGATGAAGAACGATGACGTGGCGGAGCTTTTCGATTGGGTCACAGAGGGCACGCCGGTCGAGATCAGGCCCTAACGACCGGCCCGGCGCCCTCGGAAAAAAGTCGAGAAAAGCGTTGCGTCAGGGTTCTTAACTGCCTAAATGACGGCAGCAACTTGCAGGGAAAGGGGGCGAAACACTACTTGAAGATTTTAAAAGCGATCGTGATTTTGGCCGTCGTGGCCAGTGCGGTGAGCCTGGGGGCTTGCACGCAAAACAAAGAGGCGGCCACAACGACCACCTCCACTTACTCGAAATAACCGTCCAGCTTGTCCGTCTGCGGATAGCTTTAACCATAAAAGGCCAGGTCGTTTCGTCGGCCTGGCCTTTTTTCCCCCTGTAGCGGCGGTCTATGACCGACGAATCGCATTGGGCCGCTTTCTTTTCCGCGCTGGATTCATAAGATGCGTGGCGTGGAATTAACCGGCGAGACATTGTCCCTCACCCAGATTGGCCGAGTCGCCTATGGCCACGAAACCATCGGCATTGGCGCTTCCGCTCATGAGCGAATCAATCGCTCGCGCAAAGTGATCGAAGAGATCGTCGCGAAACGTGCCGTGGTTTACGGAGTGAGCACGGGATTTGGAAAGCTGTCTGATGTTCACGTTCCGGCGGAGGAGTTGCGTCAGTTGCAATTGAATCTCGTCCGCAGTCACGCTTGCGGGATTGGGCAACCGCTCTCGGAGCCGGAGGTGCGCGCCATGATTCTGTTGCGAGCTAATGTTCTCGCTCTCGGATTGAGCGGGATTCGTTTGGAGATCATCGAGCAGCTTTGCGAGCTGAATAATCGAAAAATTGTGCCGGTGATCCCCGAGAAAGGTTCGGTGGGAGCCAGCGGGGATCTCGCGCCGCTTGCGCATTTGTCGCTCGCTCTGATCGGAGAAGGCGAAGTTTTCTACGAGGGCAAACGAATGCCAAGCGCCGAGGCTTTGCAGAAAGCGGGGCTGAAACCAGTGCAGCTCGAAGCGAAAGAGGGCCTCGCCCTTCTCAATGGCACTCAGGCGATGCACGCCGTGGGCGGCCTCGCCCTGTTTCGCGCCCAGCGGCTCGCGGGCGTCGCTGACGTAGCCGGCGCGATGACCTTAGAAGCGCTCAAGGGAACACCCACCGCTTTCGATGCGCGGATCCACGACGCCCGCCCGCATCCGGGTCAGCGCGCTGTGGCCGAGCGTCTTCGCCATCTGTTGCGTGACAGCGAGATCCGGCAATCGCATGTGGCAAACGATCCGCGGGTCCAGGATGCCTACAGTTTGCGTTGCATACCGCAGGTCCACGGCGCGGTCCGCGGCGCGCTCGATCATGGCGAACAGGTTTTGGAAATTGAGTCAGGCTCCGCGACCGACAACCCGCTTGTCTTCGCCGACAGCGGCGACGTTCTTTCCGGCGGAAATTTTCACGGCGCGCCGCTCGCTCTCGCACTCGATTATGCGGCGATCGCCGTTACGGACTTGATGAGCATCAGCGAACGCCGGACCGATCGGTTGGTGAATCCAGATTTGAGCGAAGGTTTGCCACCCTTCCTTTCGCCGCATGCCGGCACCCACTCGGGTTTTATGATCTTGCACGTGGCCGCAGTCGCGTTGTTGAACGAGGCCAAAGTTCTCGCGCATCCGGCGAGCGTGGACAATTTGCCGACCTCCGGCGGGAAAGAAGATCACGTCTCGATGGGAATGACCTCCGCGCTCAAGCTGCGCAGTATCGTGGAGAACGCGGAACATTTGGTCGCTATCGAGCTGCTCGCTGCCGCGGAGGGGTTGGAATTTCGCCGGCCGTTGAAAGGCGGCGTGGGCGTCGAGCAAGCCTACGAGCGCGTGCGCAAGCTTTCGCCGATGGTCGAAGCCGATCGTTCGATGTCCTCCGATATCGCCCGGGTGGCGACCGCAATCCGCGAAGGAGTTTTTGACGATGAGTGATCGACGCGTTGTTCGAGCGCCGCGCGGAACGGCGAAGAGCTGCAAGGGCTGGCATCAGGAAGCTGCCCTCCGCATGCTCATGAACAATCTCGATCCCGAGGTGGCGGAGAATCCGGACCGTCTCATTGTTTACGGTGGAACTGGCCGCGCTGCGCGGAGCTGGGAAGCGTTCGACGCGATCGTGCGTTCGCTGCGCGAACTCGAGAACGATCAGACCCTGCTGGTGCAATCCGGTAAACCAGTCGGCGTTTTCCGGACACACGACGAGGCGCCGCGAGTGCTAATCGCGAATTCAAATCTGGTCGGGCACTGGTCGAACGCGACTGAATTCAATCGCCTCGAACGCCTCGGCCTAACGATGTATGGCCAAATGACCGCCGGCTCCTGGATATACATCGGCAGCCAGGGGATCGTGCAGGGGACTTTCGAAACGTTCGCTGCTGCGGCTGAAAAACATTTTGGCGGCAGCCTCGCCGGGAAACTAATCGTCTCGGGCGGCATGGGTGGAATGGGTGGAGCGCAACCGCTCGCCGCTACGATGAATGGTGCGCGTTTTCTCGGGATCGACGTCGATCCGGCGCGAATCGAGAAGCGACTGAAGAGCGGTTATTGCGATAAGATCGCGCGGTCGCTCGATGAAGCGTTGAAGTTGCTCGAAGGCGGTGAGGCGATCTCGGTCGGTCTCGTCGGTAATTGTGCGGACGTGGTTCCCGAGCTGGCCCGCCGCGACATCGTACCCGATATCCTGACCGATCAAACCAGCGCGCACGACGCGCTCAACGGTTATGTGCCCAATGGCATGACGCTCGAAGAAGCGCTCGAGCTTCGGACCAGCGATCCAGACCGATACATCGAGCGTTCGATGCAGTCGATGGCGACGCACGTCGAAGCGATGCTCGCGCTCCAGAAAAAAGGCGCGATTACCTTCGATTACGGAAACAACATTCGAACTCAGGCGAAAAAAGCCGGCGTCGAAAACGCCTTCGATATTCCGGGTTTCGTTCCCGAATATATCCGTCCGCTTTTCTGCGATGGAAAAGGTCCGTTCCGCTGGGTGGCACTCAGCGGCGATCCGGAGGACATAGCGCGCACCGACAAACTGGCGCTCGATCTGTTTCCGAAAAACGAAACTCTCGAGCGCTGGATGAAGCTCGCTCGCGAAAGAATTCGTTTCCAAGGATTGCCGGCGCGGATTTGCTGGCTTGGCTACGGCGAGCGCGCTGAATTTGGTGTCGCGATGAACGACCTCGTGAAACGCGGGGAGCTCAAAGCCCCGATCGTGATCGGCCGCGATCACCTCGACACCGGTTCGGTCGCTTCACCTTTCCGCGAAACCGAAGGAATGATCGACGGCAGCGACGCGATTTCCGATTGGGCGTTGCTCAATGCGCTTGTAAATACAGCTGCCGGCGCATCCTGGATTTCCATCCACAACGGCGGCGGCGTCGGGATCGGTTACTCCCAGCACGCGGGCATGGTCGTCGTCGCTGACGGCACCGACAATTCGCGTCATCGTCTCGAGCGGGTGCTGACGAGCGATCCCGGCATGGGCGTTCTCCGCCACGCAGATGCCGGTTACTCCCGCGCGATCGAATTCGCCGCCGAAAAAAATATCACGCTTCCCCTCGAGCCGCGGGCGCGCGACTGACACGACTGCGAGGCTTGCTCGGTAGATCGCTCCATTTATACTGGCCTTATGGCGACGATGACTGAAGTCGAAGAATTGGCGCTCGGTCTGCCGGAGGCCCAGAGAGCAGTTCTCGCAACGCATTTGCTGGGATCGTTGCCGGCAGTCCTCCACGACGAGGACCAAGGGATGAGTGAAGCGTTGCGACGCGACGCCGAACTCAGCGCGGACCCGACGTTGGCCATTTCGCTTGACCAGCTGGATCAACGAATCGCCGATCGCCGCGGCTGATGCGCCTCGTCCTTCATCCGAAGGTTTACTCGGACATCGAGAAGATCATGCAGTACTACGAGCAAGTCGCGACCCGAGAACTCGCGGATCAATTTTATTCGGAGTTGCGCGATTTCATGGCGGCGGCGGCGGCGACGCCGGAGCAATTTGCGGTTCGAGACCGCGACATCCGCCGGGCAAATCTCCGGCGGTTCCCGTATCATTTTCTTTTCCGGGTGATCGGAGACGCGGTTCGAATTCTTGTAATCCGTCATCATCGCAGAGATCCCAGTCTTGGAAGCGAACGCCGATGAATAAAATCATCGAATGCGTGCCGAATTTTTCCGAGGGACGGGACCTCGAAGTGATTCGGCAAATCACAGCGGCGATTGAGTCGGTGGAGGGCGTTTCGCTGCTGAATGTGGATCCAGGTGCGAGCACGAATCGGACGGTGGTGACTTTCGCGGGAAGTCCAGACGCCGCCCTGGAAGCGGCGTTCCGCGGAATCCAAAAAGCAGCGGAACTAATCGACATGACGAAACACACCGGCGCGCATCCGCGAATGGGTGCGACGGATGTTTGTCCATTTATTCCGGTCAGCAACGTCAGTTGGGATGAGGCGATTGAATGCGCGAAGAAGTTGGGGAAACGCGTCGGCGAGGAATTAAAGATTCCGGTTTATCTTTATGAGAAAGCGGCAAGCGAACCGGCCCGTTCCAATCTCTCGATCATCCGCGCCGGCGAATACGAAGGGTTCTTCGACAAGATCAAACAGCCGAAATGGAAGCCCGATTTCGGACCGGCTGTCTTCAATGAGAAGTCGGGTGGAACTGTCATCGGCGCGCGCGAATTTCTCGTCGCCTACAACGCGAACTTGAACACGAAGTCGGTCCGTCGCGCGAATTCCGTGGCGTTCGACGTGCGCGAAAACGGGCGCGTCAAGACGGAAGACGGCACGCCGACGGGCAAGCCGGTGTTGGACGCAAAGGGCGAGCCGGTGCGCGAGCCGGGACTTCTGAAGCACGTGAAGGCGATCGGCTGGTACGTCGAGGAATATGGGATCGCGCAGATCTCGATGAATTTGACGAACCTGGAGGAAACGCCCCTTCAGGCGGCGTTCGACGCGTGTGTTGAATCTGCTAGCAAACGCGGGATGCGAGTCACCGGGTCGGAAATTGTCGGCATGCTGCCGAAGAAATGTTTGACCGACGCGGGCCGCTATTACTTGCGAAAGCAGAAGTGGTCGGAGGGAGCGTCGGAGGAAGAGCTGATCGACGTCGCCATTCGCTCGATGGGATTAAGTGAATTGAAACCTTTCGATCCGAAAGAGAAGAT
This sequence comes from Chthoniobacterales bacterium, assembly GCA_036270255.1. GTDB lineage: Bacteria > Verrucomicrobiota > Verrucomicrobiia > Chthoniobacterales > UBA10450 > AV80. Next base: position 8,090 of record DATBCW010000101.1, on the reverse strand, counting down.
CATCGAGTTCAAGATGGAATCCGCTGACAAGAAATCGCTGGTGAAGATGGATCTGCGGCAATTCTGCAATGAGACCTTGAGTGATTCGCCCGCTCCCGGCGGCGGGTCGGTCGCGGCGCTCATGGGGGCTCTGGGAGTTTCGTTAGGCGGAATGGTCGCGAATCTTTCCGCTGGAAAGCGAGGATGGGAGGATAAGCTGCCGCTCTTCAGCGATTGGGCCGTGAAAGCGCAGCAGCTTAAGGATGAACTCCTTTTTCTCGTGGATGAAGACACCGCAGCGTTCAACAAAGTGATGGCGGCCTTTGGACTGCCGAAAGAATCCGCCGAGGAAAAAGCGGCGCGTTCCGCCGCGATCCAATCGGCGAACAAGTACGCGGCTGAGATTCCTTTGCGCGTGATGGAAACGGCTTCGCGCGCCTACCCGCTTCTGGCCGAGATGGCGGACAAGGGAAATCCCGCCTCGATCTCCGATGTCGGCGTGGGATCGCTCGCGGTGCGTGCCTGCATCGAAGGAGCGGGCATGAACGTTCGAATTAACCTCGCGGGATTGAAGGACGAGAATCTCAAAGCTTCGCTTCGCGAGAAGATGCAACGGATCGCGAACGAATCCGACGCGGAGTTCAAACGAATTCACGCGATCGTGGAGAGCAAACTCGGCTGATGCCGGTCGCAGTCCTTCACGCTGCTGAATTGGTGACCCTGGCCGGACCGAAGGGTCCGCGCAGGCGCGACCAGATGCGCGAATTAGCGATCGTTCGAGACGGGGGAATGCTGATCGAAGATGGACGAGTGGTCGCGACAGGGTCCTCTAGCGAAATTTCGAAATTGATGCCTGCGGGCGCGGATGTCGTTGACGCTCGCGGAAAAGTGGTCCTGCCGGGATTCGTCGATGCGCACACTCATCCCGTTTTTGCCGGCGATCGAGTGGACGAATTCGAAATGCGGGCGCGCGGCGCGACCTACGAGGAGATCGCTGAAAGCGGGGGCGGCATTCGGTCAACGGTGCGAAAGACGCGGGCGGCCTCAGAGGACGAATTGCTCGGACAGGCCCGGAAACATGCGAGCTGGTTTCTGGCCGGCGGGACGACGACGGTCGAAGCGAAATCTGGCTACGGCCTGACGGTTGATGATGAGCTCAAGCTGCTGCGCGTCATTCGCCGGCTGAATGCGGAGACCCCCATCGAATTTGTGCCGACGTTTCTAGGCGCACATGCCGTCCCGGATGAGTTCCGAAACGCGCCGGAGCAATACGCGTCGCTCGTGATTCACAAGATGCTGCCGCGCGTCGCCGAGGAACAACTGGCCGAGAGCTGTGACATATTTTGTGAGCGCGGTTACTTCGATATCACCGATTCAGAAAGGATCCTGCGGGCGGCCCAGGATCACGGCCTGCGCCTGCGGATGCACGTCGATCAACTAACAAATTCTGGCGGTGCGTTCCTAGCCGCGCGCTTGAAGGCGGCGACTGCGGATCATCTCGAGCAGGCTAACGAGGCAGAGATTGCCGCGCTTTCGGAGGCTGGAGTGCAGCCGGTGCTACTGCCGGCATCCGTCTATTCGTTAGGCAAGACTCGCTACCCGCCCGCGCGCGAGATGATCGAGGCTGGGCTTGCGATAGTTCTGGCCACGGATTTCAACCCTGGTTCTTCGCCGACGCCTTCGATACCAATGGTGTTGTCGCTCGCGTCTACCCAAATGAAGATGACGCCAGCGGAATCCATAACGGCTGCGACGATCAACTCCGCTTACAGTTTAAATCGCGGCGATCAGATCGGATCGCTCGAGCCGGGGAAGCGCGCCAACTTCGTTCTCTATGATTGCGCCGACTACCGGGAGATCGCGTATTATTTCTGCGTTTCGCTCGTGAGTTCGGTTTACGTCGCCGGTAAGCGTCTTCTGTAGCCGCTTCGCTGTGCGAAGCGGTTTTTGTGGATCGCGCGGTGCGCGGCGTCGCCCGGAGGGCGACGGCTACAGAAGAGGCTGTGTTGCACACGCTGCGCGGCGCCCGTAACGTCGTTTTCTTGATGAAAGTGGAAGTGCAAAATGAAACGCCGGGCGTGGCGACGTTACGGATTGAACTGGCTCCGGAAGTCGTTCGCAAGGAATGGGACGCGATCGCAAGCAATTACTCGCGGTATGCGAGGATTCCGGGTTATCGGCCGGGCAAAGCTCCGAAACAGGTGATCGAGAAAAAGTTTCGGAAAGAAATTCAGGACGAGCTGACGAAGGCGCTCGTCTCAAAGAGTTATCATGAGGCGATCGCGGAGAAGCAGCTGAAGGTCGTTTCGTTGACCGACGTGGGCGACGTGGAGTTCGGAGATGATAAATCGATGCGATTCCGCGCGACAGTCGTGACCGCACCGGAATTTGAGTTGCCGGATTACAAGAACATCCCGGTCGAGTTGCCCGCCACCACCATTGACGAAGGTGAGGTCGATACTGCGATCGAACGTTTACGTGACCAGACTGCGGATTTTGTTGATGCGGGCGATCGCGAACTGGCGATGGGCGATTTTGCGGTCCTCGATTTTACCGGCGCAATCGACGGCGTCGCCATCAGTGAGATCGTGCCGGAAGCGAGCAAGAATTTGCATGGCGGGAAGAAGTTCTGGCTGCATCTCGCGCCGGAAAATTTTCTTCCGAAATTCGGCGAGCAAATCGTTGGGATGAAAGCCGGCGACACGCGCAGCGTGCAGGTGGAATTTCCGGCCGACTTTCTCGTCACCGAACTGGGAGGGAAGAAGGCCGATTACGCGGTCACGTTGAACGAGATCAAGGAAAAGGTTCTGCCCGCGGTGGACGACGCGTTCGCGGCCAAAATCATGCCGGAAAAATCGTTGGAGGAATTACGGCACGCAATTGAGCACAACCTGGAGCACGAAAAGGAACACGAAGTCGAGCGCGCCAAGGAACAGCAGATCGTGAAGTTCCTGCATGAGCGGATCAGCTTCGATCTGCCGCCGCCTCTATTGAAAAACGAAACGCGCCGGGCGCTGAATGAGCTCGTCCATCGTAATCGCGAGCGCGGAGTGCCGGACGAATTGCTGAAGGGCAAGGAGAAGGAGCTGATCGAAGGCGCGGGTTCGCTGGCGGCCCACCGGTTAAAAACGAACTTCATTCTTCACCGGATCGCCGAAGCGGAGAAGCTCGAGGTCTCTCGCGAAGAGATCGACGAAGCGATTCGCACACAGGCCGCTCACTACAACGTTTCCGTCGAAAAAATGCGGAAGGAACTGGAAGAAAACGACCGGATTAACGGCCTCGCGGAAGAGATCCTGCTGGGCAAGACCCTTGATTTCCTGAAGGCGAATGTTAGCGTCCAAACGACTTCCGAAAAGGCGGTTGAGAGCGCGCCGCCACAATAAAACATGACTGACGCGAACAAGAATTTCTCACAATCCGTCCTCATCCCGATGGTGGTCGAGCAGACCGGGCGAGGGGAACGGAGCTACGATATTTATTCCCGGTTGCTGAAGGACCGGATCATTTTCATCGGCACTTCGATCGACGATCATATCGCGAACCTGGTGATCGCGCAGCTGCTCTTCCTGCAAATGGAGGACGGCAAGAAGGACATCAGCATCTACATCAATTCGCCCGGCGGCGTGGTCACGGCGGGTCTGGCGATCTACGACACGATGCAATTCCTGACCTGTGACGTGAACACGTATTGCCTCGGGATGGCGGCGAGCATGGGCGCAGTTTTGCTTTGCGCCGGAACGAAGGGCAAGCGATTCGCGTTGCCGAATTCCGACATCATGATCCACCAGGTCTCGGGCGGCGCACAGGGCCAGGCGAGCGACGTCGAGCGCCAGGTCGAATACATGTTCAAGCTCAAGAAGCGCCTGATCAAAATTATCTCGCAACACACAGGCAAACCCGAGGACCAGGTGCGGCTTGATTCCGACCGCGATTACTACATGTCGGCGGGGGAAGCGAAGGCTTATGGGTTGGTCGATGAAGTGATCAAGTCGCGCAAAGAAGTAAAGCTGCTCGACGGGGCCAGTCCGGACGCTTCCACGGCGATCGCCGAGGCCGCATTGCCCAAGAAAATCGAGGAATAAAAGCTGCTAATTTAGTTCCCTGATATGGCGCGTGCTTCCAACCTCACCATGTGCTCCTTCTGTGGCAAGAGCCACGCGGAGGTGCGCAAACTGATCGCCGGTCCCGGGGTCTACATCTGCGATAGTTGCATCAACGTCTGCAAAAGCATTCTCGACAAGGAGCTGAATGAGGACGCGCGCCGGCAATCGTCGACGATTCGGGTGCCGAAGCCGGCCGATATCCGGCGCTCCCTCGACCAATATGTAATCGGGCAGGACATCGCGAAGAAGACGCTCTCGGTTGCGGTCCATAATCATTTCAAACGCGTGTTGCAAAGCGCGCCGGCGGACACGTCGGCGGCGTTTCAACCGGATCCGTTCGCTGACGTTGAAATCGAGAAGAGCAACATCCTGTTGATCGGACCGACCGGTTCCGGCAAGACGCTGCTCGCCAAAACGCTCGCGAAAATTCTCGATGTTCCGTTCTGCATCGCGGACGCGACCACGTTGACCGAAGCGGGCTACGTCGGTGAAGACGTGGAAAACATTATTTTGCGGTTGCTGCAGAACGCCGATTACGACGTGAAGCGGGCCGAGATCGGCATCGTTTACATCGACGAGATCGATAAGATCGGGCGCAAGACCGATAACGTGAGCATCACGCGCGACGTTTCCGGCGAAGGTGTGCAACAGGCGCTCCTCAAGATTCTCGAAGGCAGCACCTGCAACGTTCCGCCGCAGGGCGGACGCAAGCATCCTCACCAGGAATACATTCAGGTCAACACGGAGAAGATTCTGTTCATCTGCGGCGGCGCCTTTGTCGGGCTCGACAAGATCGTCCAGAAACGAATTGGGCAGCGCACGATGGGATTCAACAGTCCGACGCTCGAGGTCGAAGCCGCCTTGGCGAAGGAAGCGGTCCGCCACGTTGAGCCGGAAGATTTGCTGAGCTTCGGGATGATTCCGGAATTCATCGGGCGTTTGCCGGTCCTCAGCGCGCTCGATGCGCTGACCGAAGAAGAGATGGTCGCGATTCTGACCGACACGAAGAACGCGATGATCAAGCAATACACGAAGCTTTTCTCGATGGAAGGCGTGCGGCTGAGCGTGACGAAAGACGCGTTGAAGGCGTTGGCGGCCCAAGCCGTGACGAAGGGAACCGGGGCGCGCGCGCTGCGTTCGATGCTCGAGCGGATCATGCTTGAGATCATGTACGACGTGCCGAGCCGCGAAGATATCGCGGAGGTCACGATCAATCGCGCCGTGGTTGAGGGGAAGAAGCTGCCGCTGATTCGCAAGAAGCAGGACAAAGACGCGGCGTAACGGCCCTTCGGCTCGTTACAAAGTTGAATCGTTCCAAGGTTAAAAGCGTTACAGTCTGTTGTAACCTTGTAACTCTTTTAACGATTTCATTTCTGCATGCGCGTCGTCGTCATCAATACCGGCACGGAGCTGTTGCTCGGCGATGTGCTGAACACGCATTTGCGGTTCATTGCCCGTGAAATTTTTCCTCTTGGGTTGCGGATCGAGCGCCAAGTCACCGTGCCCGACGGCGAAGCAATCCGGAATGCGATCGCGGAATCGCTCGGCTCCGCGGAACTGATCTTCATCACAGGCGGGCTCGGTCCAACCACGGATGACATCACCCGTGAAATCACGGCTGATTTGTTCGGGCTGAAATTGGAACATGACCCGACGATCCTGCGCGCGATCCAGGAGCGGGCGGCGCGGCGAGGATTTCAGCTGACGGATCGCGTCGCGCGTCAGGCCGATGTGCCGACGGGCGCGACTGTTTTGCCTAACGACCACGGAAGCGCTCCCGGCCTTTATCTACGCGCGAACGAAACGCGGCCGCATTTGTTCCTGCTCCCCGGGCCTCCGCGTGAGCTGCATCCGATGTTTCGTGACTTTGTTCTGCCATTGTTGCGCAAGATCGTCCCGCCCGACTTGGGAAAGGAGTGCCGGATCTTTCGAGTCGCCGGCCTGGGTGAATCGCTGGTCGAAGAGGCGGTCGGCGCCCAATTGCTCGAGTTACCTGGGATCGAGCTCGGCTATTGCGCGCGGCCCGGAGAAATGGATTTGCGTCTGATCGGCGATGCGACTGTGCTCGATCAAGCAGAACGGATCATTCGAGAAAAATTGGGGGCCGCGATTTTCTCCGATGACGGCAGCGCGCTCGAAGGAGCTGTGGTGAAATTGCTTACGGAACGGAAAGCGACCCTCGCGGTCGCCGAGTCGTGCACCGGAGGTTATCTGGCGCATCGAATCACAAATGTGCCGGGAGCTTCGGCGGTTTTTCTCAGGGGTTGGGTCACGTATTCAAACGAGGCGAAAGCGCAGATGCTCGGAGTGGATCCCGCCCTAATTGAAAAGCACGGGGCCGTGAGCAAACAGGTCGTGCAAGCAATGGCGGAAGGCGCGCGCACCATCGCCAACTCAGATTTCGGTCTCGCCACAACGGGCATCGCGGGGCCTTCCGGCGGCACAGCGGAGAAACCTGTCGGGACCGTGTTCATCGCGCTCGCAGCGAAAGATCGGCCGGTCTCGGTCCAGAAACGATTTTTCCCCGACGATCGGCCGACGTTCAAGGAACTGACAACGCAAGCCGCATTGGAAATGCTGCGACGCCGCTTGCTCGCGCGGCAGGAAGATTAAGGATCAACGCGCACCGGCGTGCCGACCTTCACGTGCGCATAGAACGCCGCGGCGGCCGGCTCCGGCATTCGGATGCAACCGTGCGACGCGGCATAGCCCGGCAGAATGCCGACGTGCATGCCGACGCCTTCCCCGGTCAGGCGCATAAACCATTTCATGGACGCACCGACGAAATGCGTTCCGCTTGGGGCAGCGTCAATGTGCGCGCTGATGCCACCCCGAACCGTGCGCCCGGACGAATCCTTGTAGTCGCCGTAGAGACTGGAGTGATGGTCTTTGTCTTTCTCGAGGACGGTGAAGCTGCCGTTGGGCGTAGTGTGGCCGCGTTTGCCGGAAGAGATCGGGCTGTCGATCGCGATCTCTTCGCCGGTCATCAAGTAGGCGCGCTGCTTGGTGAGAGAAACAATAACGTGAGCGTTGTCCGGAGTGACCCTCGCCAAAATTTCGTTATTCGTGGCGATGGGCGCCTGTTGTTTGTTGATCAGATCGCTCGCCTTTTTCATCGGCTGCGTCGCGGTGGGCGACGGCTTCGGCCGATTAGTTAATTGAGGCGCCTTCGCCGCGGGCGAGGTCGCCGGCCTCGGAGGAGTGTGCCGCGGCATTTGCGCGTTTATGCGCGCGAGCGGTGCGAGCACGAGCAGGAGCAGGAGCACGAATGGATGGCGGTGACGAGACATCAAAATCTAGCTTCCAACATACGTGTCCACCCGCTTGAGCCAACCGGGCAACCAGCGCGCTTCGTTCCGTTCCGCCGGCGAATTGCGGACGCGATTCTTGAGAACCGCCTTGGCTGATTCCGCGAAGCTCTTCACCGCCTCGCGTCCGGATACATCCTGTTTCATACCTTCAAGTACTTGCAACAAGCCCCAACCCTGCCCGGCGTAACGCTCTGTGGCAAGAACACCTTCACCTTTGAAGTTCACATAATCGACCAGGGCATAGCAGCCGCTCGCGGTCGTCGCGACTCGATCGAAGCGTTCCTGGACCTGGGCCTGGTTTGGTCCGCCGGCTTCCGCGAGCATTTTTGGAAGTGCAGCGCGCAGACGTTGCACAAGAAATTCCGCCTGGAGATCGACAGTTCGCGCGAGAAAAGCGCGTAGTTCTTTCATTGGCGGACTTTGCGCGGCCCCGTTGAATTCGGCGCGGGAGCTCCACGGGCAGCCGTCTTTCTCGGTGGCAACCGCAGGCAACTTTGTTTGCCGGCTCGCGGCGAACTGGACGAATTTTGGGAAACTCTCATCGAACGGGCCCCGTACCCCTTTCGGGTACCAGATAAAGTGTCCGATCCCCAACGACGCAAAATTTTCCCCGGCATTCCACGAAGTCAGGCCCGCGACCGTTCCTCCGCATTCGTTTTGCCAGATTTTGTTCCCGATTCGGCGGGTCTCGGCC
>DATBCW010000100.1:0-9531 GCA_036270255.1 Chthoniobacterales bacterium | reverse complement strand
TGATCCGCGCGAACTCCCGCCCGTAAGGGATAACGCTCTGCCAATAGCTGTCATAGCTCGGGTGCGATATCCAACGATTGAAGATCGGATTTGGCATCCCGTCGATCTTGTCTAGATCGCGGTAGGCACGCCCGGTTCTGTACCATTTCGTATCCAGCGCCTGCCAGCGTGCATGATCGTTGTAGGTGGCGTCGTCGAGTGTTTTATTGGTGCAAGTATAGAAGGGCCATGGATAGATAAAATTCCAGAAAACGTTACCCTCCATCGGTACATCTATGCCAGGCCCTACTGCTGCTCCGACCATAATGGCTTTCAAGGCTCGGGGCATGAACTTGGTGGCTGCCCATGCGGTGAATCCTGAGTAACTGCCGCCATACATTCCGACGCGGCCGTCGCTCCATTCTTGTTTCGCAATCCACTCGATAAGCGTTGCAGCATCCGCTCCATCATGTACGTATGGGATCGGCTGGTCCGGACTGCAGGCTTTGCCGCGTGTAAACCCCTCAACTGCGACATAACCATTCGAGGCAGTTCTGCGCATGTCGCGATTAACCGTGGTGGGGTCAGTGTAGTTATAGATCGTAAACTCCAGCAATGCCGGAAAGCGACCGGCATGCTTCGGGCGGATTATGCGCGCGCAAAGAGTGGCACCGTCGGGCGTTTTCACCTGTATGTCGTTCTCGCTGACGTAGCGGCGCTGATCGTCCTCGGTGATCAGATTATCGGCCAAGGGACCAAACGCGCGAAACTCCCGGTCGATCTGGTAAGCGTGGATCAGCCTTAACGCATCGGGCAACGCGATGCTGCTCTTTCCCTTCTGCAGTTGGAGCGCACGATCGACATCAGAACGAAGGAACCGTGCTGGCACGGAGAAAGTTCGAATAACAAGAGCGGAGATTGGATCGCTAAGCCGCTGGAATGTCTCATTAAACGAACGTCGGAACGCCTCCTCGAAAGCTACGTGGTCCGCAGCTTCAACGATTTTTGCGCGGACAAAAATCTCATCCGGAACATTATTTGCGGCGGCTTGTCTCGAGGCTGACCTGGAAGTTAGCAGCCGCAACTCAGACAGCGTTTTCTCCGCCTCCGTGTGGCGCTCTGCCACGATCTGCGCCCGAAAGAGATTGTCGAGATAGGCCGCCCGATCGCCGCTTTCCTTGTAAGCAGCGATCGCCTGTTCCGCCAACTTCGACATGGCGGGCGCGAGCCCGGCTTCATCGTCCGCGGAAACTTGCGGGAACGGAAGCTCCTGCGCTGTCGTGGTCGAAACGATCCTCAGGAAAACGGCAATAATAATGTAGCCCCACATCCAACGAGATGCAGAGGCCTGACGGGTGTCTTTAAAGCCGCCTCGGAGGGGTGTAACACGGTCGCACTTTCCCGGCGGAATCGGCAAACTGGAGAACCTGTTCCCCCACATTAAAGACAGGACTGACGCCGGTAACAAGCCGAAACCCACAATCTGCCGTCGTTCACCCGTCGCCTGCCAGCGGTGGCTCTTCTTCATTTCGTTAGGGTGTGACGGTTTGCGCTCTGATTGGGTCGTTGGGGCACTCACAATGCGATCAACGGCTAGCTGGAGGAACCACGTCGTTCATGCGCAGGTATTCTACCATCTGCCCGTAATGATTAGCGGAATGGAGGAGCGCTTCGACTACCAGTCCGAGCCGGGTGCCCGTTCCTTGCAAGGGCGAGATCGCAGGACTGGTGAGCACGGTGTTTTTGTCATCGATCGCGGCCGCCGCTTTGTGGAGGGCGCCGAAGGAGCCTTTTAAGTAATCGCTGATATCCGCTTTTGTTCTGAGAGCCTTTGGCCCGGTCTCGTCGCCTGCATCTGGAGGTGGCTTTTCACCCAGAGCGGCTGCCGCCAGGATGTAATTCGCTGCGGCCACATGTTTCACTTGCTCGGCAAAGGTGCGGACACCTTTGAATTCGCCGTTGGCCGGCGCGAAAGAATATTTGTCCGCGGGCATGGCTTCGCCGACGTCTATGAGTTTTTTTTCCCATCTTGTTACCCAGTCATCCAGCACTTCGCTGGAAACGCGGTGTTGCGCCGGTTTGTCCGTCTGTGCTCGCGCGCCGTAGCTACACGCTAGCACCACTAGGATTGAGAATATTGCGATCGCCTGTTTCATGTTTTGTTCCTTTGCAGTCAACGGACTCAGCCCTCGTTGGCAACATCGCCATCGATAGGCAGGCAAATCCTGCTTGACCTAGCGATGAACTTGCGACTTCAAGCTACCTTTAAGTCAAAGGGTATTTGCAAAAAATAATCGGATACTGATTTCAGTAGCCGTCGGCAGGTATTATTCTAGATTCCCCAGTGGCGGATTTCCTGACGATCTCCGAAGTGGCGCGGGTCTTTGGAATACGCACCTCCGCGATTCGCTACTACGAACAGATCGGGATTCTACCCGCGCCACTGCGCAAAAGCGGGCAACGCCGCTACACCGAGAACGTCCTCTTTCGGCTCGCCGTCATCCAGCGCGCGCGCGAAACGGGGTTTACACTCTACGAAATACGAAAGTTGTTTTTCGGCTTTGCGGCCGGGACTTCGCCGCCGAAACGCTGGCGGGAACTCTCGGAACAAAAGCTTGCTGAGCTACAGCTGAGAATGGAGCGACTCAAGACGATGGAAACGTTGCTCAAGAAAATGCGGAACTGCCACTGCCACGCCCTCGACGAGTGCGGAAAGAAACTGCTCGCCCTTTGAGCTTCGCCGTTGCTTAGCTCGAGGAATATTTCGACATCGCCAGGCTCAACTTTGAAGGGCAACATTTGCCAAGTCCGAAAGAAGAATTATTAAGCCGTAACGGATGCGAACCAACGACCGAGCTTTCAGTTATCAAACAGGAAACGCTCGCCCTTTCCGCCGTCGCTCGTCTTATTGATGAACTCGCGGGTCTCGTTCAGCCTTCGGCCTTGGTCTATGTCACGGCTTGCCAGTCCGTTCCATTCTCGTTAGGTCTCATGAGAGTGGTGCGCCCTACCTTACTCCATTCGGAGCGAGTCACACTCTGGTGTTGTGAGATGCTCTTTGCTCAGTCCAAATTGCCCGCACGAAAGCTCGAGCAACCAGGCCAGCGATCCGCCGGCAATCCGCTCCTGTTCGCCGTATTGGAACGCGACTACGAGGGAGAAGGTTTCACTCCTTCAAATGATTGCCCGCTTCGGCCGCGGTTTGCTCAACTCGCTTGAGCGTTTCCGAGAGATCGCTGACCTTTTCTCGCAATTTTTCCAGCCGGTCTCCGACACTTTCATCTGTGGAATCGGAAGACGGAAATTGGGACGATGACGGATTGGTGTTTTCTACCATTCGAATAGGCAACAAGCGGCATCGACCGGGCACAATCGGTGCACAGACACGGCCGCTTTATCCGAACAATCCCGACTCCCTCTTCGGGCGATTAGGGAGGCGCGAGCCGAGTTCTTTCGTCTCGACCTCGTCCGACATTGTTGCTCTCGGCGACGAGGACTGCGGAAAGGTCGCAGCCTCGCGATCTCAGAACTTAAAAGCGAAAAAGACCGCACCGATGATGAGCGCGTACGAGACGCAGTAGTTCCACTTCAGGGGCGATCGAAAGAGGACGAATGCTACCAAGGTGAAAACCACCAGGGTGATGCATTCCTGAAGAATTTTCAGTTGCGGGACACTCCATTGCTCAGAACCAATCCGGTTCGCTGGCACTTGGAAGATGTATTCAAAGAGCGCCAATCCCCAGCTCGCCAGGATCACAAGGCAAAGCGCCTGATTCTTGAATTTTAAATGGCCGTACCAGGCCAGATTCATGAACGTGTTAGAGATGGTGAGAAGAATGATTGCTTTCATCGGCGGTGAAGCGCCGACCATCGCCGAACCTCACCTCGCCGTCTAACGTCAGCGGCGCGTCTAAGGCGGGTTCGGATTTTTCCCGATGCCTCGTTAGGCATGCGTTCGGAAGACCGAACCGCTATTATGTAACGTTGTAACGGACAAATGAGGGCGAAATTTCTCGATCACGTCGCCGCCCGGCATCGCGCGGAATTGTATTCCGAGCTGCATCCGGGAAGTCCCTCCGCGGTTCGGCGGCCAAAAATTTTTATCAAGTCCGGCGTTTGGACGGCGCTCCTCGGCAAGAACGTTCGGCAAGGCATAGCCGGCTTCGGCCCCACGGTCGAAGCCGCGCTACGCGCTTTCGATCAGCAATATCTCAATTATTTGCGTCAGCCAGGCGGGGCGTCGACGCTGGATCAGGCGGCGTGACCGCTGCCGCCAGCGCCGGCGCGGCCGGTAAAAACCCGCAACGTTTCTCGACACGCAATGATTGACGCTGCCGGGATTGCTTGCGACGCTGCTGCGTGACTTCACGGCTCGGACGCGCTGCGATTGTTCTCGCGCTCTGCGTTTCAATCGGCGCGCACTGGACCGCGCTCCAGTCGGTCGCATGGGCGACGATGATCGTGCAGTATGCGCAACGTTGTTCGTTGCCAGAAGCCGTCGCCAAGACGTTCGACGGCAATCATCCGTGCGATCTTTGCAAACACATTAACAAGGCGAAGGATTCCGAAAAAACGCAGGATGCCCAGCCGGCGTCAGTAAAACCGGATCTGATCTGCACCACCCGCGCGATTGCGTTGGTTCCGCCTTATACATTTTGTTCATTCGCCGGGGTGACGATGACTCAGTCAGCGGAAATGCAAGCACCGCCGGTTCCCCCACCCCGCGCGGACCTGGTCTAGGGTCCCGCGAAAAAGAGACGGCGTCGTGCGTGTGCACGAACCGCAGTTTCTCCGCGATCTTTAACCGGGAGTTCGCCTGCCGGCAAAGGCGGCGTGTCCCATTCCTGGAGGAATGTATGAACAAAGTTTTTCGTCATCTATTGGGTCTCCTTGCCGTCGCGACGGCGGTTCAGGTAGCGCACGCCTGTGACCTCTGCGGATGTTATACGCCGCAGATCGAAGCCATGACACAGCCCGATGCGTCGGCTCCGGGAGGACCGATGTCGTCCGATCGTTTCTATGCCGCTGTCGCGGAGCAATTCACTCACTTCGGTACGCTCCAGTTCGAAGGAAAAGAGATCGATAATCCGACCGGGCAATATCTGGACAGCTCGATCACCCAGCTCGTCGCGGGTTATGGTTTTAATTCCCGGTTCGCGCTCCAGCTCAATGTGCCGTTAATCTATCGATCGTTTGAGCGACCCGAAGGATTCGCGATGGATCGCGGCACGGAGTCCGGCCTTGGCGATATTTCGCTGCTCGGAAAATTCGTCGTGTTCCATCACGAGGCCGGCGGGCGGGCTTCACTGAAGTTCGACGATCCGAAGAATCCGCACCTCGAACCCCACGGCCCCGACTTCACTGTTTCGGCGCTGATTATCGGCGGCGTTAAATTTCCGACCGGCGATTCCAGCCGGATCAAGGAAGAATTCAATGAGATCGATGTCCCAGGGGCACCGGAGAGCGGCATCCACGGCCACGATCTCACCCTCGGCACTGGCTCCTATGACGGCATTTTGGGCGGACAGCTTTCTCTGCGTTACAAATCGTTCTTCTTCCAGGCTGACACGCAATTCACCCTGCGCGGCGACGGTGCGCATCAGTATAATTTTGCGAACGACATCTCATGGAGCGGCGGACCGGGCTATTATTTCGTCCGGAACAGCGAGACGATTGTCGGCCTCCAGTTCGTCTGCTCCGGCGAACACAAAGACGTCGACCGCTTCCGCGGCCAACCCGCCGAAGACACCGGCATCACCTCGGTTTTCCTCGGCCCGCGTTTCATTGTCTCGCACGGCAAACTGAGCGGCGAACTCGCTGCCGAGCTTCCGGTTTCAATCGACAACACCGCTTTGCAGGCTGTCCCCGATTACCGGCTGCGAGCCAGTTTCGCAGTTCGGTTCTAATTCCTACGCCAAAAAAAAGTGCCGCCCCCCACACTTCGAAGAAGCATGAAGGGCGGCTGTTCCCCCCAGAACAGTTCAAGTAATCCCTCACGTTTCGATTTCCGCAACTGCGAAATTTCAAAATTTTGCGCTCGCCGATTTGCCGCAATCCAAACGACGTAATCATCAGTTGAAATTCAGCCCCGATGAGCGAAAGTGGCGGCCATTGGATTAAGGTCTGTTCTGTTTCTTTGCTTGGTAGATCGTCAGTTGAGTTTGGCTCTTTGGTGATTTGAAACCCGATTCTCGGGAACGGCTCGTAGCTGGCAGCGAATTGCTCCAAAACTCAAATACATGAAACTCTACGTAGGAAATCTTTCCTTCGATACGACTGAAAACGATCTGCAGGATCTTTTCGAACAACACGGCGCCGTCACGGAAGTGGCGCTCGTTAACGATCGCGTCACCGGCCGCTCCCGCGGCTTCGCGTTTGTGACGATGAGCGACGCCACTGCGGCCACCGCCGCGATCAACGCCTTGAATGGCAAACAAGTCCAGGGACGCGCCCTGACGGTGAACGAAGCTCGTGCTCGCGAAGAGCGGCCGCGCCAGTTCTCCGGTTCCCGCCGCTAACACGGCAATTTCGCGGCCGGCGTTCCGTCAACCGGAGCGCCGGCCTGCAAATCCACATGGCTCTCGAAAAATCATTGCAATTGGAGGGACTTATTACCTCCGTTCTCGCCGGCACGATGTTCCGCGTCCGCCTGGCGAACGACCACGTGGTCCTCGCCCATATCTCGGGCAAAATGCGGAAACGTTTTATCCGGCTCACCATTGGCGACCGGGTGAAGCTGGAAATGTCTCCTTACGATATCGACAAGGCGCGGATCGTTTATCGTCTCGGCTAATGTTGTTCCTCGCCCTAAAGTAGATCCCGATCATGACAAAACGAATTCTCGTACGCTGCCCCACCACAGCCAAACTGACGGCCACCGGCCAGGTGGTAGAAGAAGAGCTTTGGGCGGACAAGAAAGTGAAAACGCACAAAGTCACCTGCGCGCATTGCGCCAAGGTGCATGCCTGGACGAAGAAAGACGTCGTCCTGGCTCGTTAGCCACTACTTTTCTAAAACCAATCTTCTGTTTTTTGGCGCGAGTCTGAAAGCGCGCCCCACTCATGTTTCTTCGTCTTCCTTACGATCGCATCAACTGGACAACCAGTTCGTTTCTGATCGGCACCTTGTTCCTTACCCTCACCGCGCTCCCAATCTATCTCTGGTTTTCCGGAATCGATTGGTTTCAGCTGGTCCTCTTTTTTGTGCTGCTGCTGGCCAGCGGATTCAGCGTCACCCTCGGATATCATCGGCTCTTTTCGCACATGACTTTCCGCGCCAAATGGCCGGTCCGCATTTTTGTTCTGCTCTTCGGCGCGGCCGCGTTCGAAAATTCCGTATTGATGTGGGCGAGCGAACATCGGCGCCACCATAAGCATGTCGATCACGACGAAGATCCCTACGACATCAGCAAAGGTTTTTTCCACGCGCACATCGGCTGGCTCCTTTTCAAACTCCTTCCCGAACCGCCGTTCGATAACGTCAACGATTTAAAGAAAGATCGGTTCATCATGTGGCAGCATCGCCACGTTCATCTTCTCGCCCTGACAATGGGGATGATCTTGCCGGCCGCGATCGGCGCGATCTGGGACGGTTGGGACGGCGCGCTGGGCGGCCTTCTTCTGGGCGGCGTCGCGAAAACCGTCGTCCTCCAACACTGCACGTTTTTCATTAACTCCGCCTGCCATACCGTCGGCCGCCAGCCCTATTCCACGCGCTGCAGCGCGCGCGACTCATTTGTCATGGCGCTGTTCACTTTTGGCGAGGGCTATCACAACTATCACCACGAGTTTCAGCACGATTACCGCAACGGCGTGAGGCCCTGGCAATTCGATCCGACGAAATGGGTCATCTGGACCTTGTCCAAACTGGGTCTCGTTGGCGCCCTCCGCCGCGTCCCAGCCGAAGCGATCGCCGCCGCCCGGGAGCGGACGCGCGGTTAAGAGACGGCGATTTGTAAGCGGTCGCTCCGCGCCGTTGCCAGACGCGTCTCGATCTGGTGAAAGCGCCGGTAGATCCGGTGAAGCCACGCAATCGGCGCACCGGTAACGTACAGAACGAGGATTAGGAAATAGACTGCTGTCGTTCGAAAGCGGCCCCACTTCTCGAACGTTCGCGGATCGCTCACGATCGTTTCGTGGAGCTGGTGCATCTTCCCGACCTTGCGCAGGCCACGGTACAGTTCCGCGTCTTCGAGAATCGGTACGCCAGGATAACCGCCGATCTGAAAAAATGCGGAGCGCCGGCAAAAGATCCCGTGATCGCCCAGGGCGAACCCAAACACTTTTACGCCGAGATTTCCGAGCCGATCACTGACGCGATAAATCAAATGCGGCCGGGGATAATGCAATCGAAAGCAACCCCCCGCGTTCCGTGGCTCGGCCAAGGCCCCGCACATTTCGTCGATGGCGTTCGCCGGCGCCGTCGAATCGGCGTGGAGAAACCAAAGAATTTCGGCGCGAGCAAGAGCGGCCCCGGCATTCATCTGCGACGCCCGTCCCCGCGGCGCAACGATCATCTCATCGGCAAGCGTCCGAGCGATCGAGACGGTTTCATCGGCGCTGCCGCCATCAACCAAAATGATTTCCAAATCCGGGGCGAGAGTTCGGACTTGCCGGAGAAAGGCGCCGATCAGCCCGGCTTCATTCAAAACCGGAACGATAATCGAAACAGACGGCAGTCCAGCGTTCGCCGACATAACAATATAGCGTCCTGCACGACACTTCCCGGCGTCGCCCGGTTAAGCAACCGCTAAACCGGTCGCCTAAGTTGCGCCATTTGCGCCGTCGCCATTCTTTCCGGCGGGCGAATCAATTCTTTCCAGGACGCGTCGCAACGCTGCCAGATCAACCGGCTTGGCGAAAAACATGTCGAACCCGGCATCGTTTCCGCGTTGTTGATCGGCGGCAGTAAAGTAAGCGCTCACCGCGATCGCCCTCAGGCCTGGGGTCCGCTCACGGGCTTCGGCGATGAAATCGTAGCCGGTCCGGTCCGGCAACCCGATGTCGCTCACGACGACATCCACCGTGTGCTTGTCCAGGAACCGGAGACCACTTTCCGTGGAATCCCCGGTGCCCACCTTGTGTCCCCAGCTGCGAAGGATCGCCGCGAACGCCTGCTGCGTGTCGTAATGATCTTCGACCAGCAGAATGGCGCACATAATTGGGTAGACCACTGAGCGGTCACATTTCTCTTCGGAACTCACCCCGGCCGTGGTCGGGTCTTTTCTGATGTCTGTATAAGGATTTTTCCGATAGGCGCAACCGGTAATGGCGAGACACTCGCCGAGATCGCGTCGACCGTATCTTAAGATAGAGACCTTCGATCATGGCCAAGCCAAACCCCGAAAACGCGAATCAACCCCCGGCGCAGCGGCCAATCGCTGAAGAAGCCCACGCCGCTCTAATCACGCGACTGAGGCAACTCTATCGTCAACCGGTCAGGCCGCCTAAATCAATGCAGCCAACTCCCGAAGCGGCCAAGAGCAAGATCAGACGCTTGCGGCGAAAACGACAGCTCCTGATCCAAAAATCGAGGAGCGACGTTCTACAGACT
>DATBCW010000099.1:0-9739 GCA_036270255.1 Chthoniobacterales bacterium | reverse complement strand
TTCTTGTCGGACTCACGCACAAGCGCGGGAATGGATAACATCACCATGTGCAGCAAAATGCGGGTGTACGAAAAGCCCGCCGACCGCGTTATCTGCATTCTGAGCTCGGGCAACTTGTCGCTGACTCAGGCAACAATCGCGTTGATCGACGAGGATATGCACCTCGGGAAAGAAGACTCCGCGCGCGAGCAATTAACCAACCGGAAGACGCTCTATGAGACGATTAACTACGTCGGATCGAAGGTGCGGGAAGTCGAGAAGCGGCACCGGGAAGCGCTGGAAGCGGACGGCTTCGATTTCAACATTCACCTGATTGTGGGCGGCCAGATTGCCGGGTTCGCGCCGGAAGTACACCTGATTTATCCGCAGGGGAACAGCATCCACGCCACGCGCGATTGCCCGTTTCTTCAGATCGGGGAACGCAAATACGGGAAGCCGATCCTCGACCGCGGCTTTACCTACGAAACTGGCCTCACTGACGCGGTGAAAGTAGGGATTATTTCGATCGATTCAACAATGACCAGCAATGTCGCAGTAGGTCCGCCAATCGACATTCTTTGTTACGAAAAGGATTCGCTGCAGGCGAAGCTGCGGGCCCATTTGGAAGAGGACGATCCGTATCTGCAAACGATCAGCGACAAGTGGCAGGACGGCATTGTGAAGTTGGTGAACGAAATGCCGGCTCCGGATTTCAGTAAACCGGCGCTCGGCTTTGCGACAGCGGCGTAGATGCTTCGGATCAAGATCTGCGGGCTGACGACGCCGCAGGATGCGGTCGCAGCGCTCCAGTTCGGAACCGACGCGCTGGGCTTCAATTTTTTTCCCGGGAGTAAACGATACGTGGGAAGGAAAACGGAGTGGATTGGAGAGCTGCCTGCAAACGTCGAGAAGCTAGCGATCGTAGTAAATCCGACTTGGGACGAAGCGAGAACGATCGCCACCTCCGCTGGCATCACGGCGCTCCAACTGCATGGAAGTGAATCGCCGGAGTTTTGCCATCGCTTGGTAGAGGAAGGAATTCGATTCGAGAAAGCGCTTCCAGTCCGCGGCGCTGATTCGCTGGCCAAGCTGCCTGACTTTTCGACGCGCACCGTTCTTCTCGATTCCGGCGGAGCGGGGGAATTTGGCGGCAGCGGGCGAACTTTTCCGTGGGAGATCGCCCGGGCTTTTGTCGAGGAGAACCCTGAATTGAAAGTGGTCCTGGCAGGTGGCTTGCACCCGGAAAATGTAGCGGAAGCGGTAGCCGCCGTTCGGCCGTTTGGCGTGGACGTGACAACGGGCGTGGAGACCGCGCCAGGTCGTAAGGATTACGGTCGGCTTCGCGCGTTCATTCTAGCCGCGCGCGCGGCGTAAGACCTGCCTGTTTCGCTTCGATCGGGCCGCACGGGCCGCACGGGCCGCAGATGGGCTGGTCTGCTTTCTGCTAATTAACGCAACCGCATTCTTCAACTTCACATCATCTATGCCTAATCGCCTAAAAACCTTCTACTGCGCCGGAGTGGCATTTTTCATCGCCCTCACCGCCGTCACCGCGCAGACCAACCCGCCAGTCCCAGCGCCCAGTTCGAGCCCTGCGGCCTCGATCGCTCCCATCGCGGAAACCAAGACTAAACCAGCTACCCCGCCGCTCCCGACCGGTCCGTCCACCAAGGGCGACAATCTCATGCTCGTTCAAGCTTCGACCACGAACGCGGCGACCTCGCCCGCAGCGAATACTTCGACGACAACGACATCCACCACCACGGCCGCGACTTCACCGGGTCCGGTCGAACCCGACAGCGTCGCGGATAATGGCGGCGTGGGCGTCCGCGAATTTCAAGGCGACGATGTGGGCGCGGTACTCCGCCTTCTTGCCCGCCAGGCAAAAATCAACATGGTCGTCAGCGAAGCCGTTGCCGGCACAGTAACGATGCGCCTCGAAGACGTAACCGCGCTCCAAGCGGTTTCGATCATCGTCAAAGCCAAGGGATTGTTCCTCGATAAGATTGACAACGTTTATTACATCAAGACGGCAGCCGAACGCGGGGCCGAACCAACTGAGAGTGATAGCTACCAGTTCAGCTACGCGCGGGCCAAGGAAACCGCGCCATTGATCGCCGCTCAACTTTCCAGCAAGGACGCGCCGCAGGTCGATGAACGGACAAATACGATCTTTTACCGCGAGACCCGCGCCAACATCGACAAGATCAAACAACTCCTTGTCCAGATCGACAAGCCGACCAAGCAGGTGATGATCGAGGCTCGCCTTGTGGAAGTCACCGCGAATCCGAGACAATCATACGGAATCAACTGGGGCGGCGTTTTTGGTGGATCGAATAACCCCCAGACTCTTAAATTGGGTGGCAGCACGCTGGCGACGCCGGGTACGTTTCAAACGACAACAAACCCTGTCACCGGCGCGCAAGAGATAACTCAAATTCCCGGACAGCCGCCTTTGGTGCCTACTACCAATGGCAAGTTGAGCCCGTTTGACTTCCTCATGGATAAGGCGGGGAACGCCCTCGGCGGTCAATTCGCGATTCTTTCCGCTCCGCAGCTCTCCGTCACCATGCGGTTGTTGAACGAAGACTCGGACGCAGAATTCCTCGCGAACCCACGAGTCGTAACGGCGGACAACATGCAAGCGAAAATCGAGATTATCCGAAGCCAGCCCGTGCCCCAGTTGAATTTCAATGAGCAAACCGCGACCGCTGTGTTCGGCGGATTCCAGGACAAGAAATTTGGTAACACCCTTGTAGTAAAACCTTCGGTCAATAAGGACAACTTCATCACTCTTGCGGTAAAGCCGGAGATCAGCAACAAGGTGGGGGATCAACCGTTTACTTTTGCAGGCGCTACCGTCACAAGCCCGATTATCGACACGCGCTCGCTCGACTCGAACGTCTTGATCAAGAGCGGTGATACCCTCGCGATCGGTGGATTGCTCCAGGATGAAGTGACCAAGGCTCGAACGAAGGTTCCGGTCCTGGGTGACATTCCCGTGGTCGGTTATCTTTTCCAGGAGAAGTTAAACGCGCGAACGAAACGCAATCTGCTGGTCTTCGTCACACCGACGATTATCGATCTGCATTACGGCACCGGGCTCGAAGATCAGGTGAACGGTTTGCATCACGCGGGCGAAGAATATGCCGATCCGAACGGCTGGCGGAACAATGCCAAAGGCGCGGTCCGGTTAGTCCCGACTTCGAACCGACATGTGGCCGCCGATTATCCGAAACCCGGCACCCCTCCAGCGCCGGCCCGTACAGAATCCGAATCGGAAACCACGACGACGACGAAGTCTATCGATTTCAAGACAAGCGCAAACGAGCGCGGATTTTAGGCCAACCAAAGATGTGGGGTTGAGAGGGGGCGGATTCTCGCGAGAGGTCCGCCCTCTTTGTTTCGCGCCTCGCCGAGAACGACTACGAGAAAAGATAACGCTTCAGACTTTCGCGTAGTTCGGATCGCGCTCGGAACAGCAGGCTCTTCACGGCAGATACGGACTGGTCCAGCGCTTCAGCTATTTCCTCGTAGCTCAGCTCTTCGTACCGGCGCAGAATCACGGCCATGCGTTGCGTCTCGGGGAGTTGAGCGATAGCTGCATCCACGGCTTCCTGAAGTTCCTGGTCGAGCAAAGCCGAATCCGGCGCCACGGCCTGCTCGTCTTTCAGCGGCCGTTCTTCCTCGTCGGTTTCGGATTGCAACGGCACAGCGGGGTGTCGCGAACGCCGGCGCAACTCGTTGAACACCAGGTTGCGCGTTATTTTCAGCAGCCAGGTGGTGAACTTCGCCCGGGGCTCGTACCGCTTCACGTTTTTCCAGACCCGCACGAAAACCTGCTGGGCGATGTCCTCGGCATCGGAGTTTGTTCCCAACATTCGGCCGACGGTTCCTACGACCATTCGTTGGTGCCGCTCCACCAGCTGCTCGAACGCGCCCATGTCACCCCCACTGGCCAGGCCCATCAGGCGAATGTCCTCGGCGTCTTCTGGCGTGCGCCCGGGCGGGCTGAGTTCGTGACCGGACATGTTAAGGATAAGCGGATGCGGTTGGGCGGCCAGAGACGAAACCTTCATTTGTGACCGATTCAACCTTCATCGGCGCTTTCGGTTGCAAGCCCACACCAGCATGTGCATCATGGATTTGAAATTCTCCGCCGTTTGATGAATTTATCGCTCATTCCCACTGATCTTCGAACCATTGCCGAAAAGGTCGAGGGCCAGCAGCGTCTTTCTGAAGCCGACGCCCTCAAGCTGTATCGCTCGAACGATCTAAACGCATTGGGCGTTATGGCGAGCACGGTGCGGGAACGGAAAAACGGCAATGTGGCGACCTACATTCTCAATCGCTACATCAATTACTCGAACATCTGCATCCTTTCCTGCCAGTTTTGCGCGTTCGCGGCAAAAAAACGGGACGCACACGCGTTCGAGCGCTCAATTGACGACATCGTTGCGGCAGTCGAGGAGTCGCTGGCCTCGGGCATTACCGAAGTCCATATGGTCGGCGGATTGCATCCGACGCTAAATAAGGAGTGGTATCTTGAATTGCTAGCGCGGCTGCGCGCGCTCGATCCCAAGATCGTCATCAAGGCGTTCACCGCGATCGAAGTTCGTCATCTCGCGCAACGGATTTTCAAGCGTTCCATTCCAGACACCCTCGCCATTTTGAAAGACGCCGGGCTGGGCGCGCTCACCGGCGGAGGTGCCGAGATCTTTGATCCGCAGGTGCGCGACGAACTTTGTCGCGGAAAGGAAAGCGCCGACGAGTGGCTGGAGGTTCACCGCGTTTGGCACAAAATGGGAGGCCGCAGCACCTGCACCATGCTCTACGGGCACATCGAGACGCTGGAACAGCGGGTCGATCATCTTCGTCAGCTTCGCGAATTGCAGGATGAGACCGGCGGGTTCACCGGATTTGTTCCGTTCGCGTTCGAACCCAATACGACGGTCCTCGCCCACGTGAAGCCCGCGACGGCGGTCGAACAACTTCGTAATCTCGCAGTGAGCCGGATCTACCTTGATAACTTCGATCATATCACCGCCTATTGGGTTTCAACGGGGCTGCCGCTTGCCCAGGTTTCGCTCAATTACGGCGTGGACGATTTGCACGGCACGATCATGGAAGAAAAAATCTTCCACATGGCGGGCGCGAAGACGCCCCAGGAACAAACGGTCGCCACTCTCGAGCATGTAATTCGCGAGGCGGGTCGTGATCCCGTCCAGCGCGACAGTTACTATCATCATCTCACGAAAACACGGCCCGCCGTTTCTGCGGCGGTCGAGTCCGAGCTGGCTTACGCCTGACGCGCGTGGCTGAGGCGGGTCTGCTCCGAATCGGTTGCGTCAAGTATCTCAACGCGCGCCCGCTCATCCACGGCTGGCCAGGCGAAGTCGTCTTCGACCATCCAAGCGTCCTTTGTGACAAACTTTCATCTGGCGCCCTCGATGTCGCGCTCGTCTCGAGCTTCGAATTTCTGCGGAACCCAGTTTACACCCTGGTGGATGGCGTTTCGATTTCATCAAACGGGCCGGTCCACAGCGTTTTTGTCGCGCATAGCGGCGAGTTGACGGAGATCGAAGAGATCGAAGTCGATCCGGCATCGCAGACGGGAATAAATTTGTTGCGCTGCCTGCTGGCCGAGATGGGCCTCGCGCCGAAATTTGTTTTTCGAACCCGCCTCATGCAACGCGCGATCACGCCGCGGCTCGCTAAATTTTTCATAGGTGACCAGGCGATCCGATTCCGCGATGAAACCGAGGGCACCTTCCAGTTTTGGGATCTCGGTGAAGAATGGCAAAAACGTACCCAGCTGCCATTCGTTTATGCGCTCTGGCTGATCCGGCCGGAAGTTCCATCACCCAAAGCGATCGCTGACAGCCTCCGCGCCTGTCGGGATAATAATCTGCGCGAGATGGATCTCCTCGTCGCCGGAGAGCGCGAGTTCAGTCCGGATTTTTGCCAGTTTTATCTGGGCGAATGTCTGCGCTATCAGTACGGACCCCAGGAAAAGGAAGGCCTCTCCACCTTCAGAAAACTTTGCGAGACGCACGGGATTTTGTGGCACGACTCACGGCTGATCATCTGACTGCCGCGGCGAAGGAGTGGTCCCGCCAGGATCTGCACATCGGAATCTCCGGCTGGACCTATGCGGGCTGGCGCGGCGTCTTTTATCCAAAGAAACTTGCGCACCGACTCGAGCTAGAATTCGCGAGCCGCGAATTCAATTCGATCGAGATCAACGGATCTTTTTACTCGCTCCAGCTTCCGTCGAGTTATCGGCGGTGGTACGCGGAAACGCCGCCCGGATTTCTTTTCAGCGTGAAAGGCGGGCGCTTCATCACTCACATGAAGAAGCTGCGTGACATTGAAGTGCCGCTCGCAAACTTCTTCGCATCGGGAATCCTGTGCCTGGGGGAAAAACTCGGTCCCATCCTCTGGCAATTTCCGCCAAACTTTGGCTGGAACCGCGAACGCTTCGCGGAATTTTTCGAATTGCTTCCCCGGGATACCGCTTCGGCGGCGCGGCTCGCGAAAAAGCACGATGCGAAATTGAAGGGTCGTGCGTGGACAAGAACGGATGCCACCCGGCCGATTCGCCACGCGGTTGAGATTCGGCATCCGACATTCATGGTGCCGGAATTCTTCGAACTTCTGCGCCGCTATCACATCGCGTTCGTGGTCGCGGACACTGCCGGGAAATGGCCCTACGCGGAGGATCTGACTGCGGATTTTGTGTATTGTCGCCTTCACGGCGCCGAGCAGCTTTACGTCAGCGGATACAGTGACAAGGAACTCGATTCGTGGGCGAATCGGATCGAGCATTGGCGAAAAGGGAAGCAGCCAAAAGGCGCGAAGCTTGTGACTGATCGATGCGCGGCTCGGGCAGGGCGCCGGGACGTGTATGTTTATTTCGATAACGACGCCAAAGTGCACGCTCCCTTTAATGCTCGAACCCTCGCAAATAAGCTTGGATAGACATTGGATCATTGCGCCCGCGGGCGTGGAGGCGAATAACGGCATCCGCTGGGCTGAAATCTGCGGACTGCCTTGCATCGTGGAGCTGCTGAAACGCAAACGATTTTCCTCCTCGGACGAAGTCGACGCGTTTCTAGTTCCACGTCTTCGCTCGCTCAGCGATCCATTCCTCTTGCCGAATATGGAAGCTGCCGTGACGCGTATTTTTCAAGCAATCGATCGCGGCGAACGCATCGTGCTTTTTGGCGACTATGACGTGGACGGCGTGACCTCACTCGCTCTGCTGGCGGAAATGCTTCGAACCTACGGGTCGACGCCGGAATTATTTTTGCCTCTGCGGATGGAGGAAGGTTACGGGTTGAGTCCGGAAAGCGTGGAGCGCTGCTGCCAGGAACATCGGCCGCAGCTGCTGATCGCGGTCGATTGCGGGACGTCTTCGCTCTCCGAAATCGCTTCGCTGAAAGAGCGGGGCGTCGATGTGATTGTACTCGACCATCATGAGCCGAAATCCGCTCTGCCGGATTGTGTTGCGGTCGTGAATCCGAAAGCGGATTCGAAGGGCGCGTTGGAATATCTCTGCAGCGTCGGAATTGTCTTCAAACTTTGCCACGCCCTTTTGAAGACGCGGCCCGTTGCGGCATTCGATCTGAAAGCACATCTCGATCTCGTGGCGCTAGGCACCGTGGCCGACATCGTGCCGCTGGAAAAAGAGAATCGAATTTTTGTCCAACGCGGGATGCGGGAATTGGCGACGTCGAAACGCCTCGGGGTGCGAAAATTGATGGAGATCTCGGCAGTCCGCGTTCCAGTGGCGGCGGAACATATTGGGTTTCGTCTCGGGCCCCGGCTCAACGCGGCCGGGCGCCTCGCGACGGCGGAAAAAGCGTTGCGGCTTCTATTGACGTCGGACGAACAGGAAGCGGAAGAACTCGCAGCGTTCCTGGATGGGCAGAACCGCGAAAGACAGGCCGTCGAACGAGCAATCTATGATGAGGCCGAAAAGGAACTGAAGAAGACGTTCGACTCTGAACGCGACGCCGCGATCGTGCTCGGGTCGCGGGAGTGGCATCCGGGCGTCCTGGGAATTGTCGCTTCTCGACTCGCGCGGAAATATCATCGCCCGACGATCCTCGTTGCGTTCGATCCAGCCGGGTCGGGGAAGGGAAGCGGACGAAGCATCGAAGGGTTGTCGCTCGTGGAGGCGCTCGATCGCTGCGCGGCCCATCTCGAAAAGTTCGGCGGGCACGAAATGGCGGCAGGGCTTGCGGTGCGCGAAGAAAAGTTTACGGCCTTTTCCGAAGCGTTTCGGCAGACCGCCAGGGACTTGCTGTCGGATGAAGATCTTCAGCCGCGACTCCATCTCGATCACGAGCTCAGCTTTTCGGAGCTCAACGACCATCTTCTTCGTTGGCACCAGGCCTTGGAGCCGTTCGGCAACGGAAATGTTCATCCGCTTTTTTTTGCGCGGGGTGTGGCGCCGGCCGCCGAGCCGCAGGTCTTGAAGGAAAAACATCTGGTTCTGCGATTGCGGCAGCAAAACCATTTTCGCCGCGCGATCTTCTTCGATGGCGCAGCCGCGTCCTTGCCGACACCGCCGTGGGATATCGCGTTCCGCGTAACCACGGATGAGTACGAAGGAGAAACGAGGCTCCAGATTCAAGTGGAAGCGATTCGCGGGACCGTTCCGACTGAATGATTCAGTATTCGCAAATTCTCGAAGAATTAGACTGGATTCCGCGGCCAAAGCTCACCGCCCTGGGGCGGCTCGAGATCGAAACCGTCGAGGACCTGCTGACTCATTATCCGCGGCGTTACGAAGACAGAACCCATTTCTCGGCTTTTCCGCGCGAGGAAAACGAGAGCCCGGTCTTGGTCTGCGGCGAGGTGGTTAAGACGCGGCTCGTTCGCTTCGGTGGTTGGAAAAAAATCTTCGAAGCGACTTTGGAGGAATCGAACTCGAATGCGCTTAGCCAGCCGCTCGTTCTGCGGTGGTTCAACCTCCATTACGTCCAGAAAATGATCGCGACCGGACAGCGGCTCGTCGTTTTCGGCAAACCGCGATTGCGCAAGAACCGGATGTGCATGGAGCATCCGGAATTCGAGGTGATCGAAAACGATGATGAAATCTCGGTGCACTTTCGCCGAATCACGCCGATCTACCCGGCGACGGAAGGATTGTCGCAGCGCGTCTTTCGTGGATTGATTTTCCACGCTCTGAAGGACCTGGACCCGGACTCGGTGCCGACGCTGTTGCCGAAAAGCGTAAAGCTCGGCTCCCGCGAACACGCTTTGCACGAGATTCATTTTCCGACCACGACGGCACAATGCGATGCGGCGCGGGAGCATCTCGTCTTCTCCGAGTTTTTCGCGATGCAATTAGTGATCGGTTCGCGGCGGAACGAAGCAGTGCGGCGGCCGGGACAACAACATGCTGGGCAAGGTGCGTTAATGGACAATTTCCTGAGCGGATTGCCCTTCGACCTGACGGCGGCGCAAGAGCGCGTGATCACGGAAATCCGGCGGGATCTTGCCTCACCGCATCCGATGAATCGCTTGTTGCAGGGCGATGTCGGCTCGGGAAAAACGGTCGTGGCAATTGCCGCGATGCTCTTTGCCGCGGAATCCGGTTCGCAAGCTGCGCTCATGGCCCCCACCCAAATCCTGGCCGAACAGCATTACGCCGTTCTGTGCCGTTGGCTCGAACCGCTCGGTATGCGTGTTGCGCTGAGAACAGCCGCGCGGCAGGAGGAAACGCCGTTGTTCTTTGCGTCTCCATCAG
>DATBCW010000098.1:0-4391 GCA_036270255.1 Chthoniobacterales bacterium | reverse complement strand
CATCCAGGAAAAAACCCGGAACCTGCTCGGTCAGACCCCAGGAATAGAGAACGAAAAGTATCGCCAGACCGGCTATTCCCAGTCCGACACTAATCATCCGGCGGCGCGACCACTTCTCCACCGATAAGGCTACCTTAAGTCGTTCTAACTCGCCACGCATTGCTCGGTGAAAAGACCTACTTTTTCTTGAACACTTCCACTGCGTTCCAGGCTGCGTCGGGCGGTTGCTCTTCGTATTCGAGCGCGCGCTCCAGATACATCCTGGCGAGAGTATCGTCGGGATAAAACTCGAGGAATTGCGAAAACAGAACCTTCGCCTGGGTAAAATCGCGCTCACGGAATTTCCGGAAGCCGGTTTCATAGGTCTCCAATCGCTGGAGAAATTCGGTGTGAGTTTCCTTTGCGCTGACGAGGGTGAAAACCTCGACGGGCTCGGTTTTACCCTTCACTTGCACCAGAGCAACGCTTCGAAGATTGAATTGATCGCGAATCAAAGCCGCTGCGCGATCGCCGACCAGGATATCAACGGAATAGATTCGGGTGAGCGCTTCGAGTCGCGAGGCAAGATTGACCGCGTCGCCAATCACGGTCGGATCGGCCTTTTCCTGGGACCCGATGTTGCCGACCAGGACCTCGCCATGATTAATGCCGATCCCGAATTGAAAGGGCGCGATGCCCCGCTCCTTCCATTGCTGGTTAAGCTGCAACAACTCATGTCGCATCGTGATGGCCGCGCGCGCGCAGGCCTTCGCGTCTTCCGCAACGCCGGCGCTGGTCACATTGCCCCACACCGCCATGACCGCGTCGCCGATGAATTTATCCAGCGTCCCGTTGTTCGCGAACACCGCGGCGGTCATGCGGCTGAGATATTCGTTGAGCTGGCTGACTAATTTTTCCGGGTCCGCCTTTTCGGTGAGACCGGTGAACCCAACAATGTCTGAGAATAGGATCGTGGCCGGCAACCGGACGCCGCGCAGGCTGCTGTAAAAGCTGTCTGGATTATCCAGGATTTCTTTGACGAGGTTCTTGGAAACGTAACGCTCGAGGGTGCGCCGCGTCCGCACTTTCTCCATTCGCTCGAGGACGAATTCGAAGAGTAATGAGAGCAATCCGGCCGTGAGGAAGGCGGACAGCACCGGAACGACCGCGACGAGGAGACCGGCGCGATCGTAAGCGAGACGGACGAAAACAAGATAAGCTCCCGCGATTCCAATAATCGAAAGGACAGAGAAGAGGGGCCGGCGGACGAGCGCGATGAGCGCCCACGCGAGAATGCCGGCCACCGCGACCAGAATTAAGTCGGTCCGCTCCGAAGTCGGGTAAAGAAAGTCATGATCGATCGCCGCGACCATGGCGTAGATGTGGAGCTGCGGCCCCGGCGTGTCCGGGCTCATTGGCGTGGTCACGAAATCGTGCGCGACCTGGGAGGAAGCGCCGACGATGATGATCTTGTCCTTGAAGAAGGCGCCGTCGCCGTAATTGGCGTGCCACAGCTTCGGATCGAATACTTCGTACATCGGCAACGGCTGATAGGCATCGGTGGCGGCGAACCGAAATTGATGCGCCTGGAAATCCGACGGCACATCGGCGGCGTGGCCGATCTTCGTCAGCATGCGGGCTGACAGTGCGTAAAAAACTTCCTGCGACGGATGAGGATTCTGTCCCGCCAGGATTCGATCGGAGGTCATGTAACGCACCGACCGAACCTTGCCATCCAACGGATCGGTAAAGAAAACGACATAGCCGACCCGGTCATCCTGCAATTGCGGTGGAGGAATAAGATCGGGATACGGCACGACCGCCTGGATTCCCTGGGAAAAATCGAAGTTTGCGCCGATCACCACACGGTCGCGATATCGATCCAGGGCTTCGTGAAATATTGCGTCACCCTCGTTTGGCGGATTTGAGACAAGATCGAACATGACGCCGCGCGCGCCCGCGCCGATGAGCCGATCGAGCAGGAGCGCCCAAATCTCGCGCGACCATGGAGGCCGCTGCGATAACAACTGCAAGCCCCGGCTGCTCGCGAGCTCTTCGGGCGAAAGGGGCGGGAGCTGCAGTGTGCTTTGGTCTATCCCGAGAAAGACAAACTCGGGATGCGTCCGCGCTTTTCGACCTTCGCGCTGGAGGAAGTCTTCGAAGCCTTGTTCCTGCTGCCAGGCCCAGGACACAAATGGAACGTTCGGCAGGAAATGCCCCGCGAAAACAACGCCGGCACAAAGGGCGCAGATAGCCGCGACGACGAATGGGCGATGTCGGGCTAGCCAATGCACGACACGATTTTAGGAGCGGCCCCCGGCGCGGCCAATGTAATTTTGCTCTGCCGAATGTGGGAGGGGCCTTTGTGCCCCGATCGCTTGATGTTGTTCGCCGTCGGGGCGCGAAGGCCCCTCCCACATTAAAAGCAGTTGTGATTCGGGACGCCTTCGCTACCTTTCCGGCCCGCGAACGCCCGTTGCGTCGCGTCGATCTGGTCACCTGGTCCTGCAAAGCGGGACCGAATCAGCGAATGAGGTCGCGCAGATCATAACAAAAGAACAATTCGCTGAAAGAAAGAGCCCCGAAATTAAACCTCGGGGTTAAAACAAAATGCCAAGAGCTACTAATGCTCCCGCCAGCCGGGAGCGACGCAAACGCGTTCTCGACGCAGCCAAGGGGTACCGCGGCCGCCGTTCCAAACTTTTCCGTTACGCGAAAGACGCGACGATGAAGGCCAAGTATTGGTCGTATCGCGATCGCAAAACGCGGAAACGCACTTTCCGTTATCTCTGGATCCAGCGGCTGAACGCGGCCGTGCGCGCCCAGGGTCTTACCTACAGCCGTTTCGCCGAAGGATTGAAGGCCGCGAACATCGGGCTCGATCGCAAGATCCTTTCCGATCTCGCGATCACCGACGAAGCAACGTTCAAGGGAATCGTCGAGCAGGTGAAAACCGCGCTCGAAGAAAAAGCGAAGAACAAAAAGAAGGCGGCGTAGGGAAGGTTAAAAGAGTTACAAAAGTTACATCGTTACATCGGAGCGTTGTAACCTTGTAACCTTTCTAACATTGTAACCTCTTTCCCATGCACGAGCTGGAACAACTGCGGGACGCTGCCCTGGCTGAGGTCGGGACCGCGACTGACGAGCAGGCACTCGAAGCGGCGCGCGTCCGCTATCTCGGTCGCGCCGGAAGCATTTCGGCGTGGGCGGAGCGGATGAAATCGCTCGGCAAAGAAGAGAAACCGGTTGTCGGCAAACTGTTGAACGGCGCGCGCACTTCCGTGACCGCGGCGATCACGGAAAGAACTGAGCGACTTCGCAGCGAAAAAGAGGCGCGCGGACTGGCGAACATCGATATTTCGCTTCCGGGCACAACGGCGGAAATCGGCTCGCTCCATCCCCTCACCCAAATGCTCGATCGCAGCATCAGCATTTTCAGAAGAATGGGGTTCGCACTCGCAGAAGGTCCCGACGTTGAAACCGAATGGCATTGCTTCGACGCGCTGAACACCGCGCCCGATCATCCGGCGCGCAACGAGCAGGACACTTTTTATTTGCCGGATGGCCGGTTGCTCCGCACCCACACTTCCACGGTGCAGATCCGCACGATGGAAAAAGCGCCGCCGCCGATCCGAATCATCGCGCCGGGCGCGGCCTATCGCCGGGATGAAGTCGACGCCACCCACGCCGCTCAATTCCACCAAATCGAGGGACTCTACATCGACGAGAAGGTCAGTGTCGGCGATCTGAAGGGCACGCTCGAATTTTTCCTGCACGAACTTTTCGGCGCCGAAACCCAGATTCGTTTTCGTCCGCATTATTTTCCATTCACGGAGCCGAGCTTCGAGATCGACGTGAAATCGAAGGCGCTGAGAGGCGGCGAGAAATGGCTGGAGATGTGCGGCTGCGGAATGGTGCACCCGGCTGTTTACGAGCAAGTGAATTCCAAGCGGGGCGATAACGCTTACGATCCGGAAAAGTGGAGCGGGTTCGCTTTCGGTCTCGGCATGGATCGTCTCGCCATGATCCTTTTCGGCATTCCCGACCTCCGCTATTTCGCCGCGAACGATCTGCGGTTCCTGAGGCAATTCGCATGACCACGCATGGCATCATCACAGGCGTGTCATCCCAAGGCTGGCGCAGCGCGCCGAGCCGTAACGCAGCCAGCAAAGCTGGCGAGGCCGGGCTTTCAAATCTCGCGGGCGGTCTCACGCTTTCGCGAGAACGTGGGCGTCTACGTCAGTGTGGTCGTTCGCACTCGCTTGCGTATCGCAATTTCCAACTGAGAGGTCCCTCGCCGTCTGCGCGGCTCGGGATGACAGCGATCGCGCTATGAAATTCTCCGTTAACTGGCTGCGGGAATTTGTGGAGCTGCCGGCGAATGTCGACGAGCTGGCGGAATTGCTCACGAT
>DATBCW010000097.1:0-6753 GCA_036270255.1 Chthoniobacterales bacterium | reverse complement strand
CGCGATCCTCGTCTTCTGCTCGTTAGGCGGACAAGCCCTTCTCGCCTGTAAATACACAGCGAAAACGGAATGGAGCGGGCGGCCAATTTATTTCAAATACCCGGACGGCTGGAAGCGGGAGGCGCAATATCTTTTCCGCGACCGCCGATCGCTCGCCAGCTTTAGTCCGAAGACAGATCGCGTCCGCTTCAATGAAGTCGAAGTCTGGATCGAGAGCAGCATCAAGACGGCGAGCTTGGAAATCATGCTCAACCGCAAGGCGCCGGTGATCGGTCTCCGCAGCTATGAAAGTTTCGCGAGCCCGGAGTCGCGCCGCCGATTCATCACCGCGATCGAACACGCGGCGGGCAAACGGATGTTCACCCTTTGCTTTGCCGAAGATCTTCCCGACGCGCTGAGCACGATCGAAAAACGCGGACTCGTCGCCGGCGCGCAGACGCCGATGGATCTTCCGTTTTTCTCGGCCGATTACCATCTGGACTTGATCATGATCGAAGTGTCCGGTGCGGAACAGGCAGCGGCCGCAATGCGCAAAACTTTATGACGCGCTCTGAAATTCTAAACGGATTGAAGCTGCTCGAGCCGTGGTTCCACCGGATCGATCTCGGGAACGGAATCTTCACCAAGACTGAAAGCGTGATGGGCGAACCGGTGGATCACCCGCGCGAAACCTGGGAAGTGATTCAGCGATGTCTTCCGGCCGACCTCAACGGCAAGAGCGTCCTCGATGTCGGTTGCAATGGCGGGTTTTATTGTGTCGAAGCGAAAGGTCGCGGAGCGAGCCGGGTCCTCGGCGTGGACGGCCAGCGCCAGCATGTCCGGCAGGCGCTCTTTGTCCGAAAGGTGTTGGGACTCGATCTCGAGTGCCGGCGTTTTTCAGTTTACGACCTGGATCCGGCAACCATCGGCGTGTTCGATATCACCCTGGCGCTCGGGCTCGTTTATCACCTCAAGCATCTCGTCCGGGCGTTGGAACGGCTTTACGACGTCACCCGCGAATTGTTGATCGTCGAGACGGCGATCGTTCCGCCTGAGCAAACGCCGCCGTCGTTCGTGCAATCGCTCGGCGAAATCCGCCAGACCCTTCATCCGATTTTCTACGCGGAAAATCCGCCGGAAGCGAAGGAGCAGGTTTACAATTGGTTCCTCCCGAGCCCCGAAGCTTTGCAGGCGCTCCTGGCGAACACAGGTTTCGAAGAAGTCACCGTTGCCAGCATCGTGCGCGACCGCGCCGTGCTGGTCTGTCGCAAGAGTTCGTCGGGGGTTCGCCGGACGGTTCACGATTACGTCGCGACGATATCATTCACGGCTCCGCCTCCCCCGACGTTCACCGCGGGCGAACTGATTACCTTCAGGCTAGGCGTTACAAATTCCGGACATGCGCGCTGGCCGGCGGTCGGCGCACCGGAGACGAAAGGAATCGTCCGGCTGGGCGCCCATTTGCTCGGCGCGGATGAAGAAGAACTGAATTGGGACGGCGGTCGCGCGATTCTTCCGCGCGACCTGAGCCCGGGAGAAGGCGCCGAGATCGAATTCGTTTTTCGCGCGCCGAACGATCCCGGCAGCTACATCATCGAGTTCGACATGGTCGCCGAACACGTCACCTGGTTCGAAGATTTCGGTGCCGGCGTTTTGCGGCACAATTTTTCTGTCGCGTGACTACTTCTTCGCCTTTAGCGCGACTGAATATTGCGTGTTCTCCCAGGTCAGTTTCAACGTTCCGCCGCCGGCTGGATTCTTATCAATCGCGATCGTGAACTGGTCGACCGGCTTGCTAACCGCTTCCTTTTTCATCTCGATCCGAGCCAGGTCTTGCTTCTCATCGTACTTCGTCCCCCATTGGCCGGTCTGTTTGTTGACGACCAGTTTTGCGGCGCCTCCTTGCTCGGGCAGCGTAAACAGCGAATACGTCCCGGCTGGGATGGTCGTGCCTCCGATATCGAGCGGCTCCTTCGTGGTCAGCAGCGTGGCTTCGTCCGCGCCCGTGCGCCAAACTTTGCCGAATGGAACCAGCTCGCCCCAAATTTTGCGCGGCGCACCGGTTTTCGGATCCTTGGTGTAGGGACGTCCGTAAACGATGGTCACGGTGTCTCCGTCAATGTCGGCTGTGATGGTTTCATGCGGGCTGACGCGTGGCTTGTCTTCGCCGAAAGCGATCGACGCAACCAGGACCGAGAGAGAGAGAATTGCGAAACTGCGACTGAAATGTTTCATCCGGGAACGTGTGCCGGTCGCGGGTAAAGCGCCAGCCAAAAAGCGCGCGAAAATTGCGGGAGCGGGCTAAGCTTGTGACAGCGAAATTCCAAATGAAAACGGCTCTGGTCTTAAATTCCCTGGTGGTCGTTGCATCGCTCCGCGCCGATCCGGCCACCGTCGCGAATCAAGCGCGCGCCTGGCGAATCACGCACGAGAAACAAATCCTCGGCGAGTTTGCCGAATTGCTCTCGCTTCCGAACCTCGCGAGCGACACGTTGAACATTCAGCGCAACGCAGAATCGATTAAAGCGCTATGCGAAAAACGCGGACTCACCGCAAGTCTCGTGACCATCGAAGGCGCGCCGCCCGTCGTGGTCGCCGATCTCCTCGCACCGAACGCGAAACGGACGATCGCATTTTACGCCCACTACGACGGACAACCGGTCGATCCAGCTCAGTGGAAAAGCGAACCGTGGAAGCCTGTCATGCGTGATCGCGATGGTCACGATGTCGACTGGCAGAATGCCGAAGCCATCGATCCCGAGTGGCGTCTGTTCGCCCGCTCATCCGGCGACGACAAAGTGTCGATCATCGCTATGCTCGCCGCTCTCGATGCGTTGCGCGATCAAGGGGTCCGGCCCGCAGTTAACCTTCGCTTCTTTTTCGAGGGAGAAGAAGAAGCTGGTTCCACTCATCTGGCCGATTACCTGAAGAAGTTACCCAATGGTCCCCGCCCGGATGCGTGGGTCTTTTGCGATGGACCAGTGCATCAAAGCCGGCGGATGGAACTCGTCTTCGGCGCCCGCGGCACCATCGGTCTTGAGCTGACAGTCTACGGTCCGATCAAAGGACTGCACGACGGGCATTACGGAAACTGGGTTCCCAATCCGATCGTGCGCCTCACCCACCTCATCGATTCGATGCGGGACGAGAACGGGCACATCCTGATCAAAGGATTTTATGACGACGTGCGCGCGCCCACTGCCGCCGAGAAAGAAGCGCTCACAAAAATTCCGGACGTGGAAGCCAATCTTCGCCGTGAATTCCAGATCGCGAGCACAGAAGGAACTGGAAAATCGCTGAACGAATTGATCATGTTACCCGCGCTGAATTTGCGGGGAATCGAAGCCGGTCACGTGGCTGAACACGCGTCCAATCAAATTCCGACC
The DNA here is from genome assembly GCA_036270255.1 of Chthoniobacterales bacterium. Classification (GTDB taxonomy): domain Bacteria; phylum Verrucomicrobiota; class Verrucomicrobiia; order Chthoniobacterales; family UBA10450; genus AV80. Next base: position 3,388 of record DATBCW010000097.1, on the reverse strand, counting down.
GAAGCGCGCGCCTCGATCGATTTCCGCCTCGTCCCTAATGAAACCCCCGATTCGATCAAGCAACTCGTCGAGCGGCACATCGTCGAACAAGGCTGCACGATCGTCCGCGATCTCCCCGATGCCGCGACCCGCGAGGCAACACCGAAACTTGTGAAAGTTGCATGGGACTCTGGCTATCCTGCGTCGCGCACCCCGCTTGATCTCCCCTTTTCGCGAGAACTGGCCACGATCATGACCGCCGCCGGTCATGAGCCGGTCCGTTTGCCGACTGCCGGCGGAAGCCTGCCAATAGATCTGTTCCAGCAAGGCAATAATGTTCCCGTCATCGAATTCCCAATCGCGAATCACGACGACAATCAGCACGCCGCGAATGAAAATATCCGTCTCCAAAATCTCTGGGACGGGATCGAAGTTTTCGCCGCGTTTTTCAGCGGCGTCGAAAATCTGAACTAGCCGAATCGGCAAACAAGGAGCGGCGCTTTCCAAACCGCCGTCTTCTTTTCTCTTTTGAGATGGGGCGGTTTGGAAAGCGCCCCTCCTTGGTCAGCGGGCTCGCGGCGGCGCAATAAGTTTCGCAGGCGCCGGCGCTTTTTGCAGATTCGCACGCGGCTTCACCTTCTCGCGATTGATCAGGGGATTGGTGATTCGAAAGACAGCGGCCATCATCGCCTGCGCCTTCGGGTTCCAGATATCGCCGTGATCTTTAATGATCGCCGGATCCACTTTCACGTCCCAATACGGCACGTCTACTTTCCCAACCGGCCTGAGATCCCACAATTCCAGCCGGCCGCCAGCGCCGTCGGTGGTGAAAACCTCCCCTTTCAAATTGTGCGAGAGATTGGTTTGCAACGCGTTCAGGCCGCCGGGCGGCGCGATGGTCTTGTCCAGCTTCACGGTTTCGTGATTGATCAGAAACCGATTATGACCTGGCGTCTCCGTGTAAAAGCGGCGCTCGCTTTCGCGTTCCTCAGTGCCCGGCGGTGTGACGTCGTTAAACACTTTCGTCGTCGCCGCGAGTGATGTGCTCACCGGAAAAGCCAGACCGGTGGCGGCGTCGCCGGTTGAAGTGAGCGAAACCAGAAACGGCCGCGAGTTCTCGGTGTGCCGGGAATAAAGAGCCGCGATCATCTGGCGCGTCAGGATGGAATCGGACGCCGGGTTCACCATTAAAATCAAATCCGCTGGTAAACTTCGGTCCGCCGCGGCGTGGCCGTGCATTTCGGCATTGATGGCGTGAGCGACCGCGCGTTCCACCACGAGCCCGCCGAAAGAATGTCCGATCAGAACGGTGTATTGCCCGCCCGCGCCATGGGCTTCCCGCGCCGCCTGCGAAACTGCGGCGATCGCGTCGTAACAATCGAAATTGCTCGCCAGCCGCTCCGCTGCGGCTTTCCGGCTGAAAAATGTGAACTGCCTAACGACCGGTATCGCTGTGCTTTCCCCGCGCCATCCAAGGTAAACACCGATTGGATGAAAGCCGGCGTCGCGAATCAGTGGCGATTGGCTGACTTGCTCGAGCCACTCTGAAAACTTGCCCACATCCGCCGATTGGACGCCATGGTGCCACCCGTGAACGTAGGTGATGACGAGCGGGCGAGACGTCCGCTTGATCAGATCGACCGCGTTCTGCAATTGGGTTGGATCCTGATACGAACCTTGTTCCCCAAATTCGATGAAGGCCAGCTCGTAGCCACTCTTCGGAACAATTGAGCGCTTCGGTTGCTCGGCGGTGTTTTGGTAAACGGGATTGAGATGTTCGCACCCGGAAAGCGCCGCGGCGACCAGCAGCAAAACGAGGGGGAATTTCATTGCGAAAACTGAGCGGCGCGCGTCTCAGCACGCGATGGCGTGACGGCGGCAAACCCCGGACAGCATTTCCCAAAGCGCGTCGAGAATGCGGGTGACAGCAGCCGAAACCGGCGCGGCGTTCTTGTCGCTCACATATTGCGAAAGCATCTGGCGCTCGGCGGCGGAGTGTTCGCGATCCGCTTCCACATGGACGGAGAAATATTCGTAGTCCTTCGGCGCAGTGACGTTGTAATTCTCGATCAAGCCTTTGATCTTCGATTCTGAGACGGCCGGAATCTGGCTTTCATAGGCGTAGAGCGCCGCCAGGCTTTCCGCTGTTTCCCCGTTCGCGCAAACCGAACGAAACGTCTCGATCAGATTCTTTGTCTCGTTCCATTTCTCAATCGATTGCGCGTCTTCTTTCGAAACGCCGAGACATTGCGCAAACTGCAGCCACAGCTCGGGATGGTTCGGCGACCCGGCCTCTTCGTCGATGAGATTATCGAGCAACTGGCGGCGCGTTGGTTGGTCGTCGCAATTAGCGTGTACGGCCGAGAGATAAGTCGGGAACGCCGCGACGTGATGGTAATATTGGCGCGCGTAATCGGCGAGCGCTGCCCGGCTCAATTCGCCACGGGTCCAGGCGAGATAGAAAGGATGAGTGAGTAAATGTTTGGCAGCGATTTGCCGATCGATGACGTCAAGGTGTTGATTCATGGTCGAAGGTTACAAGAGTTACAAAGTTAAAAAGTTACAAGGAAAAACGAACGATCATGCTCTGTTGCGCTGCCGCAGAGGTTCGTTGTAACAATGTAACCCTCGTGACGATTCAACTCGTTCCCAGGATGTGTTTGATGCCGCGTATCGGGATGACGACCCAGGTCGGGCGGTTGTTCAATTCGTAGCCGACTTCATAAACCGCTTTGTCGAGGAGATAGGCTTCGAGCAGGATTTGAAAATCGCTTTCATCGGAAGGAATGAATTCCGCGCCGTCGGTGGCGGCGAGATAACTGTGAAGAAAAACGCTGCTCATCTGGCGATACCAAAGGTCGACCCAGCGTTCCAGGAACGGCATGTCCTCAGCGCGCATCGCCGGCTGCCAAAGCGCCGAGTAGGCCGCGTACTGAAATGACCGCATCATGCCGGCCACGTCCCGCAGGGCGGAGCGTTTGAGTTTCCGTTCGCTCAAGGGCCGGGCCGGTTCGCCTTCGAAATCGAGAATCACGAAATCTTTCCCGGTGTAGAGGACCTGGCCGAGATGATAGTCGCCGTGAATGCGGATCTTGGTGGCGTTCGCGCGCCGGTCGAGGATGCGTTGTTCGTGCGCGAGGATCTGGTCTTCGGAAGCGAGGACCTGGGCAGCTTCATCGCGAAAGGCATCCGGTAACGTCGGTAATTTCTTTTCCAGAAGATCGAAATTGCGACGAAGCGAGGCCCGCATGTTCTGGTAAACCGAGCGTTGCGCCATGGCGTTGAATTGCTCAGGCGCGAAGGCCCGTTCCTCGTTGCTCAGCGCCAACGCGCGATGCAATTCGCCGGTGCGCTGGCCGATAAGTTTCGCTTTCTCGCGATAAACGCCGCCGATCAATTCCTCGAGGAG